>CACZXN010000050.1 GCA_902785075.1 uncultured Bacteroidales bacterium
GTGGCAACCACTTACGATGTCGAAAATAGTCCAGTTCTATAAAGATGTTCGTGGCTATACAGGCGAATATAAGCTGTTGGATGTCATGATTGCGACAAAGGTCAACGAAATGAACGAGGCGTACGCTGCCGAGCATCCCGACAGATCGCAGCCACGTATCAAGAGTGTGGGGCTTGACAGCATCAATGTAATGGGTGCCTTTATTGACAGTCAGGCAGACTTGCTCAACCTGATTCTGGATGACTTTAGTGCAAAGAATCTCGTACAGTTGATTTATAGGGGAGGGGTGGCACAATATGAACTCAGTAATCGAATGGGTCAGATAGATTCCTTATACAGAAGTGGAAAAGGTTATGAAACGATGGAGTCTACCCGTAGTCTTCCTGAGGCAGAACGACTATATGCCAATGACGTGATTGTCGAAGGACGCAACCGCTATTGGATGACCCAGTTGCCACAGTTGATGAAAGACCATTCAACCCTCATCGTCGTAGGATTGGGTCATCTGATCAATTCCGAGGATAGCGAAGGCATCCTCTCGATGCTACAAAAACAAGGATATAAGATTACGAAGATATTATAAACCTAATGACTACTTTTAAGAAAATAAATCTCACTTTCGTGTTGCTCTTCTTGAGCATCACCATGAATGCACAGGTTGACTTGCTGCGACGCTTCGGACTTTCGCCCGAAGATATCACCCCAGAGATGCGGGCACTCGTCTCCGCGTTCCTCAAACATCGATTCGAAGTGACAGGAGTCGTGATGGCTACAGACGAGTTCGAACCCACACCTTATACGCTGCAAGGGGCAAACGTGATGCTCACTTGTGTGGAAGATACCACCCAGATGGGAGGTGCTGCGGCTGATGCTGATGGAAAAGTGGCTGCATATATCTTCTGTCGAAACAAACTGAAAGATCTTCGTGTGAGAGTACGTATCACCTATGTAGGAATGGAACCATTCGATCGTGTGTTCACCCCGAAACCCGACAAAGATGTCATCGGCGATAAACTGGTTGTGAATCTCGATACCGTTGTTCTTCATTCCAACCCCGTCACTTTGGCTGAGGCTGAGGTGATAGGTGAGTTGCAGAAGATGTATCAGCGAGGCGATACGACCATCTTCAATGCCGATGCTTACGAGACCCCTTCGGGTTCCGTCCTGCTCGACTTGGTTCGACGTCTGCCTGGCTTGCGTTACGAAGGGGGCGAACTGACCTATTTGGGACGTAGCATCGAGGAGATGCGACTGAATGGCGACCCGTTCTTCAAGCACGATATCAGTGTAGCGCTTAACAATATGCCTCATGAGAAAATCAAGAGCCTCAAGGTGTATGAGGTGCCTGACGATACACTCAACGTGATGACTGACAACCACCTTGTGATGGATATGCAGACAAAGGAGGCGCTTCGGAATGTGGATTTCGCAAATGCCTCAGTGGGTGTGACAGAGGACTTCAAGAACTTCCTCCTCTCTTTGTCGGGCAATACATATGTGAAGGGAGGGGCGCAGATGGGCTTGCAGTTCAACACGCGCGACTTGCCTCGAGCTGGTGAGATGCGGAATGTGAACACGAATGCTCGTGCTTCGTATGAGCAGACACTTGGGAAGACCCACATCGATTCGCGACTCAATTACGGATATAATCGAACGGATACCAAGACGGAAGGGTTCACACAGCTGTTTATGCCTGGATTCACGCAACGAACAGAGAGCGAGAACAGCAACAGCAACCGTTCGAACCGTTATAGCGGATCGGTGGTGCTTGACGGCAGTTTCAGTAAGCAAACCCGTTGGCATTCAAATGTATCTGTGGAAAGTAGCGATTCGAAAAGCTCGTCTTCAGGTATCAGTGCCATCAGCGATGATGCAGGAAACCTCATCAGTAACACCACCCGAGAGAGTATCACTCGCTCGAACAGCAAGAACTTCGATTGGAATGGGCGTCTCAATCATTTTCTCGATACGTTGCAGCGCCATGAGGTAGGTGTGACGTTCAGTGCAAACATCTCCAACTCGCGTAGCACCACCCATTCGAACACGACTTCGCGCTTTGCCAAGTTGGCAGACAGCCTTGATGTGACCAATTATATCATCTCGTCGCCTCAGGACAACTATTCGCTCGAAGGAAGTGCGTTCTATAACTACCGATTCGGAGAGAAAAACACCCTGCAGTTCGCCTATCGTGTGCGCTATACAGACAATCAGAACGACCAACAATATATGAACGGGGCAGGATTGATCGACTCTCTGTCGTACGACAAACGCAACCACACCCTCTCTCATGGATTGACTTCAAGCTTGCTGATTGACAATAAGACCATCAATTGGAAACTCTCGATGGGTGTGCGTCCTGTTCATCTCGTGGTGAGCGATGCCCACATGGGCAGCACGTTCCGCAGTACTTACAACTCGACCATCTTCAGCCCTTCGACAGAACTGAAAATCAAGTTCGACTCAGGGCAGAGCAACATTACCATCAAGTACGATGGAAGCAATCAGATGCCTTCCGCTTCGAGCCTTTCAACCTCAGTCAATAGTTCCGACCCTATGAACATCTATCAGGGTAATCCTAACCTGAAAGAGGCGTTCCGTCATAATGCAAGCATCGAATGGCAGCATCGTGCGTTGCTGAGAGCATCTCTGACTTATGGGCGAACAGATCGTCAAGTGACCAACAAGACAACCCTCGATCCCCTTACAGGTGCCCGCCAAACGATGCCTGTCAACATCAACGGCAACTGGAGCCTTACCTCCTATCTGTTCCTTACGAAGCTGTTCGGCCAACTGTCTGTGAATGCAATCGCTACACATACATATAGTAATAATGTGTCGTATGTGCAGAATATGAAGCCTTCTGCTGGAGCTATGGGCGAACCTGTGAAAAGTGCGACGAAGTGGAACAATTTCAACTTCATCCTCATCAGCGGATATACTGACGCTCATTGGATTGCAGGAGTGATGGCCAACTATAATCTCGACCTTCGCAAGAATCAGTATATGAATACCTACACGCATGGACAGTCTTTCAGCAGCCGTTTCGAACTCCGTCATGAAATGGATCTCGGCCTTTCGCTGCAAACCAACTTCACGTTCCAGAAACATTTCGGCTACGAACTCTCGTCAGCCAACACGACTGACTACATCTGGAATGCGTCTGTCGGCTATCGATTCTGGAAACGGAAGGCAAACCTCACCCTTGAGTGGAACGATATTCTCGACAACAATCGAGGTTTCTCAGCTTCGATGAGCGACACACAATGGAGCGAGACACGTACGCTTGGAAAGACCTCCTATCTGCTGCTCACCTTTGCCTATCGCTTCTCGTTGTTCAACTGAAACGACTTTGCTGAATGCGTGTTTAGGCATTCTCTTTTTTCACCCAGACCTTGTGTGAATAATTTCCTTGGGTAGTAATGCCCGAGGAAGGGTCGTTCACAAAAGCTTTCAGTTCCCTCGATGCTGTGCTGCGCTCAAGTCCTGTAGCTAAAGCGTAGTCGGTAAGGGTCATTTGTCCGTTTTTGTCGATAAGAGCTTGAGCGATTGCAAGCCTTTCTTCGCGGCTGTGAGGATTCGTTTTCGGAAGCTTCACTTCTGGCTCTATGCGTTCGAACTTCGCTTCCTCGTTCATATCCTTCAGTAGCTGTGAGTCGGGTTTGAAGTTGATGCCTTGTATGAAAACCTTTCTGTACTTCGACTTCGTCTCTTCGTCAGCATCGCTGCCTACCTGTAGTCGGTTCTCTGCGATTTCCTGTTCGGAAGGAGCACTTGTGTCGAATCCCAGCGATAGCGAAAAAACGCCCAATCCATCGATTTTAATGCTGTGTCCTTCGATCATCCAAGCCTTCATCATGGTCGTAAGTGTGTCTATGACGCCTTTGATGGTGCCTTCGCTGAAAGTTCCTGAGTAGGTGTGCATATGCTTTACCACACTATTAAAGTCAAGCATGGAGTAATTCTGCATTTTGGGGAACAATGCCTTTTCGCTATTGTTCATACCCTTTGGTAGCTCTTTTAAAATATATCCTGCCATAGTTTATTGTGATTATTGGTTGTTAATACTATTTTTTGCGCCCCTTAAGGGAAAAAGTTGTTACCCCTTAGGGGTAATTTCTGTTGCAGGTCGTGCAACGTACGTTGCAGGTCGTGCAACATAGGTTGCAGGTCGTGCAACAGAAAATTTCCTTAGGCAAAGATACATTTTTCTCTCGACTCAGCAAAATCTATCTGCCGAAAAAGCTAAAAAAGCCTGTAATGAAAGTAAAATCCGATTGTTTTGCTCCCGCTTTCTTATGAAAGCCTTCCAAGTTATGCAATATAGTAGAAAGGTGTAAAAATGCCAAATCTTCCATTTTAATGCTTCGAAAACTCACTTTTTCCCTGTTTTTGTGTATCGCATTAAATTCTTTTATGTATATTTGCAAACGAATAGAAAAAACGGAAGGAACAGATATGGAAGCAATAACTTTTAGCCCAGCACAGGTGCATGTGTTAAATTTGGTGTCGCATATCAAGACCGCTATGGGTTTGGAGCAGCTGAGGAAGCAACTTGCTGCGTTCTACGCCAAGCAGGTGGACGAGGAGATGGATCGGCTTTGGGAGAGTGGTCAGTGGGACGAAAAGAAACTTCAGGAGTTACGTGGCTCCCATTTCCGTACGCCCTATAACAAGTAGCCGATGAATCCTGTAGTCATAGATACAAACTGCCTGCTACAGATAATTGCACGTAAGAGTCCATACCGTCCGATATGGGATGCATTCCTTGCTGGACGTTTCGACCTATGTGTAACGAACGAGATTTTGAATGAGTATCAAGAAATCTTGTGGCAGCATATTATCAAGTGAACGACCATTTGGCGAGTATGTCGTCTGTCCAAGGCGAGAAAGCCTATCGTTATGCGCTTCCGTTCTTGCTCCCCTCGCTGTGGCAACCACTTACGATGTCGAAAATAGTCCAGTTCTATAAAGTTGCGACAAAAGCCAACGAACTGAACGAAGCCTATGCAGCTGAGCATCCTGATAAGCAGCCACGTATCCTGAGTGTGGGGCTTGATAGCATCAATGCGTCGAACACCCTTATTGACAGCCAGTCAGATATGATAAACCTGCTTCTGAACGACCTGAGCGCCAAGAGTCTTGTGCAATTGGTTTATAGGGGAGGGTTGTCGCAATATGAAATCTGTAGCCGAATAGGTCAGATAGATTCCCTCTACAGAAGTGGAAAAGGTTCTGCAACAATAGATCTTCTCAGCGATTTGCCAGAGTCAGAAAGTCTTTTCGGCAACGATCTCCTCGTCGAAGGTCGCAACCGCTATTGGATGACCCAGCTGCCGCAGTTGATGAAAGACCGTCCAACCCTCATCGTAGTAGGTATCGCCTATCTGCTCAATACTCCAGGTAGCGAAGGTGTCCTCAGTATGCTCCAGAAACAAGGATATAAGATTACGAAGGTACTATAAGTCTTTGGCATATAGCAACAAATACACAATAGTCTCGAAGCGATTGCATCGAGGCTTTTTTTGTTTTTTTACTACAAATTCACATTTTTCCTCTAAAATATTTGGAAGTAAAGAAAAATATCATTATATTTGCGGCGTAAACTAATAATATTAAATAATATTAACAATCAAATACCTAGTCTTTATCTTTATGAAGCAATACTACCATCTATCGATTCTTCCCCTTCTTTTTTTGCTGGTTGTAGCCTGCAGCGAAGATTCTGCGAAAACTCCAGAATTAGAGGTAACGCCCACGTTGTTAGAGTTTCCTAGCGAAGGAGGTTTTTGCACGTTCGAGATTAAAAGTAACACGAATTGGACAATCACATATGATAATCCAGATATGTTGGTTTCTCCCCAAAGTGGAAGTTATAACAAAACCGTCACAGTCACTTTACCTGCTAGTTCATCAATTGAAGAACTGCAGTATTTGATTGCTGTAAAGCCAGAAGGTGGTGTAGCAACCAATGTGAGAGTGAAACAAGCTGGCCAGTTCATTTCTGGCGATGTGACACTAAAGGTTAACAATTATGAAGGATATGTCACTTTTGGCGGAGAAGGTGGTGACCTTGATTCTCTACGTATCATGAGTAATGTTTCCTGGCTGCTTTATGGCCCTGAATGGATTGAAGCTTGGGATGGCAAGCGATGGGTGCCTCTTTCACAAACGAGTGCAGTAATAAAAGGAAGCCGAACGACGGACAAGGATGCTGAAGGCACGATGCTTCAACTACTTAGGACTAAGTCATCCAACACGAGCGAAGACTACAAGATGGCAGATTTGATTTTGAAGCCTGCATATAGCGGTACAGATGTTCAGGTGACATTAACGGCTTTACAATTGGGCAGACATATGGCTGTTCCAAATTATGTTGTCTCACTGTCTGACGGGATAGCTACCGACTGGGAAGTAGGTGCTGATGTGAAAACTATTGGTGTTTACCTGTCTGATAAGCCGCTGGGAGCGAACGATCCTGGAGAATTTGAAGCTACCGAACCAGACTATATCAGTTATTGGGATTCGCTTCAAGAGAATACCACCTATTATCTTTATAGCTTTGGCGTAGGTTCGGATTTAACAAGTATGGTGCCTGTTCAGACAGGTAGTTCGATGAACCAACCGTTGGCAGAGATTCAAAACGTCAATATGAATTTCGATAAGAACGAATGGACGTGGCAAGTAAAGATGAATGAGTATTGTAGTGGCTATCGTATGTGGTCATTCTCTGCTTACTTTGACTATCCAGATGTTGTGTTGGCTTGGTTGTTGGGCCTTTATACACAAGACGAATCTAGGTTGAGCGAATTTCCTATCTATACCACAGATAAGAGTTTCAACTGGGTGATGGATTCACCAAGGCATATGCAAGTGGTGACATGGGCTGGCGGAAAGGGTAGCAATCACTATGCATCGGTAATCGATCGATATAACAGCACAACAGATGAACGCTATAATGACGCTCCACGACGTGCTGCTGACCGGAAACCTTCCTATGGCAGTTTGAAAGTCTATCGCGACGAAATTAGAAAATCTATCATTAGAATCAAGTAAACCATCAAAACAATGAAGAAGTACGTAATTTGTTTTAGTTTATTAGCTGTGGTGGCATTGCTATCTGCTTGTAGTGAGTCTTCTTCGGAGCAGACATATTTGGATGTGGACAAAACGACCATCATAATTCCTGCTGAGGGAGGGACTGAGACATTGCGCATTTCAAGCAATAGTAGTTGGTCGATTCGAACAGACAACCCCAATCTTTCGATTTCACCAATGAGCGGATCAGGCAATGCGGACGTTAAAGTATCACTTCCTGGAACTTGGGATACGAAAGAGAATTCGTGCCGTTTAACCATCAATACATCCGATGGAGCAGTCATCAAGAATGTTGTTGTCACGCAGAGGTCTAAATACCTTGAAGGTGCAATTATGAAAGTCACCAATCACGTAAAAGAAATTACTTTTGGTGGAGAAGCTCGTCATGTTGATTCCCTAGTAATTCTAAGTAATATCCCTTGGCAGCTAAAAGGACCAGAGTGGATAGAGGTCTACAATGGCACCAGATGGGTTGCGCTATCACCAACGAAAGCAGTTTTCAATAGTGGAAATGACGTTAAACTTGATGAGGCTCATACCGTCCAATTGCGAACGCTAGCAAGAAACGAGTCTGACGATAACATGGTAGGTACACTCTCTTTAACTCCAATTTATGAGGGAGACACCAGTTTCGAAATCGAGGCCGTTCAATTGGGACGATATGGTGTAGTACCAGATCGTGTTCTTAACATGTGCCACAGTATTGCTTGCGCTTATTGGAAGGTGGGCGTAGGTGTTGACCGATTTGCAGCTCAGATGACAAACTCAGAATTCACAGACGAAGAATTAACTGATGAAGAGGTGAATTCATGGGAAATCTGGGATTTAGATGAAGTCTGTAGTGTGGGTGGTCTTGAAGCCGGACGGGAATATTTTATTTACACAGCAGGTATAGATAAAAATGGGAAGTATCATCTGAATCATCGAGTTATAAAAACGCAGCCCAATGTTAATCAAGCCAACGTGGCCATTGAGAATGTTGAATTCGATGGTAACCGTTTGGCATGGGATACAAAAATGAATGAGTATTGTGCTGGTTATCTTCAGATCGCCATCAACAATCTTATGGATGCGTCTGATGCTCTGCTTGCATTCCTGTTGTATTCCAATAATCAAGAGGTCCCTAGATATCAGGAAAGTGGCCACTTTGTGGTGAGAACCGATAATAAGGATGCCCAGATTCTGACTTGGGGTATCGCAAAGGGATCTAATACTCTTTCTGGATTGTTAGGACGCTACAAGACCCTCTATTACAATAGTGCACCTGCAAGAAATGGGGCTCAGGCTGTGCCTGTCTTGAAGAAAGTGTCTAAGGAGGATTTAAAGAATGCTATAATTGATGTTCAACTAGTAAAATAAGCCTATGAAGAACGTGAGAATCGTATTACTGCTATTTCTTGTGGTTTTGATGACTGCATGTAGCGAAAGTAGTTCCACAGAGTATTTCCTAACGGTCAGTCCTCAATCGTTGTCTTTCTCCAAGGACGGAGGGACTCAGACGATAAGCATATCCTGTAACACGAGTTGGACGATAATCTGTGAAGATACTTCCGTTACGATTTTTCCAATGTCAGGAAATGGAGATGGTAAAGTTCTTGTGACAATGGGCAGTGCGCAGACATTTAGGGATTTTGATTCGCGCATCATGATTAGAACTGCTGAAGGAAAGATTGAGAATGTGACGATACATCAGGAAGGAATATTTATCAAAGGAGCTACACTTGAGATTCGCAATCAGGGCGATATTGATTTTGCTGGAGGTAAAGAAGTTATTGACTCATTGATTATCTACAGCAATATGACATGGCAACTCTTAGGACCAGATTGGATTGCTGCGGAGGTCAATGGACGTTGGATTCCTCTGTCAAAGACTCGTGCAACAGTAACTGGTGGTACGGCAGTAGGTGGTAACCCTTTGGAAACTGTTGTGTACTTGAAGACGGTTACAGCAAATACAAGTGAAGAAGATCGTGAAGATATTATTGTTTTGGAAGATGTTTACGATGCAGGTATGAGAGCAGAACATCAGTTGACTCAATTGGGAAAATATGCTGTTGCAGCCTCACAACTCATGCCATTAGCATATAGTATAGGATGCACATGGAAATGTGGCATTGATGTTCAAGAAATGTATGTATGCTGTGTCGATCATGGGCTGACTAACGCAGAGTTAACACCTGCAGAAGTAATGCAATGGGATGTGTCTGGCCCCAATATGATTCATGGCTTTGATGGATTGAAACCCAATACGCAATACTACCTTTACGGAATGGCAAAGGTTGGAAGTGGTGTGTCAGGAAAAATCCTTGGAAGGGGAATTATTACAGGTTCAGACAAGAATCAACCACTTGCTAACATCGTAAACGCTTCTTTTGATGGAACAAGACATGTCTGGGGGATGAAGCGAAATGAGTATTGTACATATTATGGTGTGTGGGCTTTATTTGATGAAGTGTTCTTTAGTGTCCCTGACGGCACTTTAGCTTTGTATTTTGAAAACTATCAGCCATGTGATTTCTTCGTTGACGAAGATTATCCAGGTATTCAACTTGAGAATCCTAATCCTGTTCATATAGTGACATGGGGTGTTGATAATGAAGGCTATTGGTCAGACCTGTTGACCCGTTATTCTAGTGGGGTTAGCAGCAACACATCTAAAAGAATTCCAGAAGTACGTAAAAGGCCTCGTGGTATGGCTGTCTCTGTAGAAGATTTGAAGAAAGCAATTAAAAGAATAAAATAAAGTGTGATTATGAGGAACTTTTGTTTTATACTCTGTGTGCTACTGGGCCTAACTGTTTTGGTCTCCTGTAGCGAAAGTAAGTCGGATAATGATACATTGACAGTTTCAACAGAAGTGATTAACATTCCTGCGGAAGGTGGATCGGCAACATTTAAGATTTCGTGCACAACCAGCTGGAATGTGATTTGTGATAATGAAGCTATCTGGCTATCTCAGACTCAAGGTAAGGGTGATGGTGAGATTGAAATCGCGATGGGTGCAACAAGTTTCGTGAAAGCGTCTGAAAGTCGTATTATGGTTAGAGCAGACAATGGTACGACTCGTAATATTCAGGTTAATCAGGCTGGCATATGGCTCTCTGGCACAACCCTAACAGTGACCAATAAAGCGGGTATTATTGCTTTTAATGGAAAGGCTCATGATATAGATTCGCTGATGGTGTTGGCAAATACGCCTTGGGTGCTCTATGGACCAGAATGGATAGAGGTTTTGGATGGCGAAAAATGGGTTGCTTTGTCGCCAACTACTGCAATGTTAAGAAGGAATGCTGATGCTAATTTCTTAACATCTAATATTAAGCTTCGAACAGCTCGAGAATTGAATGAACTTGAAGACGTCTTTGACGATTTGTATTTGAAGCCTGCATATGATGAGAATGTGGGAGTTAAATTGCAAGTCACCCAATTGGGAAAGCATAGTGCTAATCCCAATGTCTCTGTAATCATGGCTTATGGAATGGCTTGCGATTGGAAAGTGGGAAATGATGTATCGACTATCTTTTATAAATTCTCGAAAGAAGTACTTCCTGCTAGTGAACTAACTTCAGAGGCTATAGAAACATGGACAAAGACGACGCCTACAAGTTTGTCTAGTCGGAGAAATCTAGAAGAAAACACTACATATTATCTGTATCATGCAGGTAAGGGAAATGGACCGATTGAACGTTATCGTGTTAGTATGTTTTCAACTCTCTCTGCAAGCAATCAAGCTTTGGCTCCAATCAGCAATGTGGTAAATAATGGTGAATCGTGGAGTTACGATGTGCGCCTGGGAAGTAACTGCAAATCGTATGTAAAGTTGACAACGACTAATTCAACGTATTTTAATCAATTCGAATCAGCTTTGGCTTGGCGCATCAATCGTTGGATGCATGATGATGCTACGACGAATAAATATCCATTATATGCCAAGTCGCTAAGGTGGACATATAAAACAACGGATCCGCTGTTGATTGTAACATGGGGTGCAGGACATGATGGGAATAATATGGCAAGCGTGTTAAGTCGTTATCTGACCAGCGAGCATAGTGCCGCCCCTAACCGCTCGATGACGCTTAAAGATGATGGGCCAGACGATAGAAGTGATCCTATCGATATGGAAGAATTTAAAAGAAGTGTAATGATAATCAAATAAACAATCAAAACCGGAACAGATATGAAAAAAACAGTATTGATTTTAGTAGCTCTGATATGCACGATAGGTGCATCGGCTCAAAAGTATTGGGACGGTTCGCGAGCAGACAAATTATTTACGTTTGGTGTTCGTGCCGGACTCAATGTTGGAAAACAGAACGCTTTGGATGATCAGGCAGACCGTGATTTCCGCTTGGGATATCAGGTCGGTGTGGCTGTCGACGCAAACCTCGCTCGTAGTTTTTCTGTAAACACAGGGGTGTTGATGATACAAAAAGGTTGGAAACAGGGCTATTCGGACGCAGGTGGCAAGATTGATGTGAAAGACAACGCTACCTATTTCGAGATCCCTGTATTGGCTTCTTATCGAGTAGAGTTGTCTGATCAAGCTCAGTTCCAACTGAACCTAGGTCCATATTTCGCTTTTGGTGCTTTCGGAAAGCAGAAAGTTGAAAGCAACTACAATATGGGAAACTCTGAGATTGATAGCTTTGATGAGTATCGTGGAAATAAGAAATTTGATTGCGGAGTTTCCATAGGCGCAGGCTTCACATTCTCTCAGATTTATGTTGGTCTCAACTATGAGCGTGGACTCATTAATGTGTCAAGGAATACGAATAACAAGTTCCAGAATGGCGCGATTGCTCTTTCATTAGGTTATAACTTTTAAACGGTATAGTGTATGAAAAAGATAATATTGCTTTTAGCCACCGTTTTGGTTGGCATGAATGTGCAGGCTCAGTCGCTGTGGGATACATCTAAGCCTGACCAGACATTTACGTTTGGTGTTCGAGCAGGTATAAACTTTGCAAGTAGTACGGAAGACCAAGCCACCTCAACAAAGACAGGTGCTCACTTTGGCGTTACAGCTGATTATAACATCATTAAGAGTTTCTCTGTTTCTTCGGGAATTTTCTTTGTCAGCAAAGGATTCAAGGGGAATTTCCCAGATCCGAATTTCGTGCCAGGCTCAAATGCCTCATCGAACACAGCATCTAAGATGACGGCAAACTATATACAGATTCCATTATTGGCATCTTGGCGTATAGAAGCCCCTTCAGGTGTACAGTTCCACGTTAATATAGGCCCTTATTATGCATACGGAATTGGAGGAAAGACAGATTATCAGTATTATGATAGGAACAACATATATCGTTGGGACAACCAAGATACTTTTGGTGACAAGGGATTCTGGAAGCATCAGGATATTGGTTTGAGTGGAAGCGTGAATGTGCTGATTGGTCATTTCACTGCAGGAATCGGATATGAGTACGGATTCTCGGATGTGGCTAAGGTGTTTGGCAAGTTCAATACTCGAAATGCTAACATGACAATAGGTTATAACTTCTAATAAAGGCGAATAATTCAAAAATGTTCAATATGTGTAAGACAATACCCCGAATGCTTGTACTGGCTGTGCTGTTCTCCATGTCAATGGCGGGTTATGCTGTGCTTCGTATTACGACTGGGGGCATACAGTACACAACTACCAGCGATAATACTGTGACGGCTTGCCTTACGGTAAAGGCGATTGGTGATGTGGAGATTCAGGAAAGCATTAAAATCAAGGGGAAAAGCTATACTACTACCTGTATAGGAGAAGCTTACTTCAAAAAGAATGAGTATCTCACTAGCATTGTGATTCCCAACACAGTGAAAAAAATAGAGAAGTATGCATTTCGTGGGTGTTCAAACCTTTCTAAGGTTGTTATTCCTGATACCCCTTGTACAATCGACGAGATTGCATTTGAAGGGTGTACTTCGATTGCTGGCGTACGCACTCACACCAAAGGAGGACAGATAGACTATCTGCTGGCTGTGATTGATACGTCGAATCCTTGTTTCACCAAGAACGTGGTTGTGATTGAAGAAGAACCAGAGGTGGCACAGGTGATAAAAGTAGTACGAAAAAAGAAGGTTACTAATGCGGTAGAGGAAATCATTGAAGAGGAGGAAGAGGAAGAAGAGATTGAGGATATCGATATTAATATTCCAAAGGGCCGTAGCAAGAACGAGAATACTTTCGCGCTGATTATTGGAAACGAGAACTACAAGCGTTTGGCTGCTGTACCGTTTGCCACTAACGATGCGACGATTTTTGCAGAATACTGTGAAAAGACGCTTGGTATTCCCAAAGCGAATATTGAATTGCTCCCAGATGCTACACAGGGTGATATCCGACATGGTGTTTCCACCCTTGCAAATAGGCTCGAAGCATTCAATGGCGAAGGGAAAGCAATCGTGTATTATGCGGGACATGGTATCCCTGACGAGAAGGATAAGACGGCTTATCTGCTGCCTATAGATGGTTTTGCATCCGATATTGAAAGTGGATACAGTTTGGATAAACTCTACAAGACGCTCAGCTCTGTTCCTGCACAACAGGTTATGGTGTTCCTTGATGCTTGCTTTAGTGGAGCAAAACGAGATGGTGAGATGCTGGCTTCGGCTCGTGGTGTAGCCATCAAGGTGAAAGAAACTGCTCCTGAAGGAAAACTTCTTGTATTTACTGCTGCTACAGGTGATGAGACTGCTATCTGCGATAAGGATCTCCATCATGGCATCTTTACTTATTATCTGCTGAAATGTATACGCGACAACAAGGGACAGGTGCAACTGGGAGACCTTTCTGAATATGTGACCAATAGCGTGAAAAAACGTAGTGTCATTATCAACAGCGGAAAGCTGCAGACTCCAACTGTGATTCCTTCGGCATCTATGAGTAACGATTGGCGGAATGCGACACTGAGATAATCAGTTTCGTCAGTTGATAAACAAACAGGAGCGGTGCAAAAGCATCACTCCTGTTTTTTTGTATGATAAATACGAATTAGTTCATTGGCTTGACTTCGATGTTCTTCACCTTTACTGACATCTCTTTATCGCGTTTGCGAGCTTTGATAATCCATTCTTGGAAGTTCTCCCACGACATCATGCGGGGGTAGACGATGCCTTCTTCTACAGGTTTGGTGAAGTCGACAGGTTTGCGGAACATATTGGGTGAAAAGATGAAGTAGATTTGGTTGAAGTCAGACATCTCCTTGTCGGATGTGACGGTATATTCGTCGATTTCCTGTGGATTCTCGCCTGGAGCATGTTTGCTTTGGCTGAACAGGATGTATTCCTTCTGATGAGTCACTTTGAAGAATCCGTCTTTGTTTGCTCGATAGGGCAGCAGACAATATGCGTTGTCTGAGTCGAGCAGGTAGATGGCCAGATAGCCGTCAATGGGGGCTGTGAAGCTGACATAGATGTCGTTCCCTGCTACGAATTCCTCACTTTCGTATTCTGGACTTGGCTGATTGCGGAGCACTTTTGCAACATAATCGATGGTGTTGTTGCTGATTTCTGTTGCATATCCCTTGACGGTGGCGATGGCTACAATCTTACCTCCATCAAGCCTCGTTTCAACTTTCGGAGGCTCTTTGTCGCCAATCCATTCGCCATTGAGTTCTCCTTCGCCACTCATCGACACAAACTTCTCTGTGGTTTTGTTGCCTTTCTGAACGATGGTGCTTGCAGAAGCATCGCTAATCAAGGTGCCGAACTCTTTGCGCAAGGCTTCTATCTTGGCATAATGCACAGCATTACGCTTTGCGTCCTCTAAACTCTCACGTTGGGATGCTACGTAGGTGTATGTGGCTTCTACAGTCTTACGTGTTTGGGCTCCAGCTGTTATGTGGCAACAGATGAGGCTTAGAAAAATAATGAAATATCTACTCTGCATCATAGGTTCTTTTTACTGTCTTGAAGTATTAATGATTGTGTTCGATTAGTATCAACGCTGCAAATATACGGCATTTATTCGAATGCACCAAATATTTTCTACTATTTCTTATCGAAACTTTCACTGTAGCTATTTTGTTTTTTTTACCCGCACCTTGTTTTTATGTTCTAATTTCCTATTATTTTTTCTGTTCGTGGGCCGCGAACCAGTGTTCGTCGTCCACGAACCAGTGTTCGTCGCCCACGAATCAGTGTTCGTCGCCCACGAACAAGAATTTTCTTCCTGTATAGAGACTTTTTTCTCTCTTGAGATGACAAAAAGTAAAAGGGGAATACAAAATTATTGTTTGTCCCCTTTGATGAAACCTAATGGCTGTGTTTATTAAACCATGTCATTTCTTCTATCCAACCATTTTGTTTGGCTTTTTTCCATGCAGTATAGGATCCTTGGGCGAACTCTGTTCTTGTTTTGTGTTTCTTTCCTTCCTCCATTACCCTAGCCTTGTCGTTCCACCAACCATTTGGTTTTATCTTTTCTGCTAACCATGGCATCTCGTGAAATATAGATTTGTCTTCAATAGCATGCTGATATGCCGTAGGACTATTCACTGCAAATTCTTTTCTTGAAGTGTACTTTTTTGATTCCTCAATAATCTTTTCTCTTGTCCATATTGAAATAGGGCCTAAAGGCAATGGCTTTAACCAAGTCATTTGCTTTAACCAACCTTCTCGAGTGGCCCACCAGTATGCAGTTTTTGCATTCTTTTCAAATTCTTTTTTGTTGGAATATTTGCGACTTTCTTTAAAGACTCTTTCTTTTGTCCAAAAGTTATTTGGTTTCCTTTTTTCTTTAAACCAAGTCATTGCCTTTAACCAACCTTTTTCTGATGCGACTTGATATGCAGAAGGAGACCCTTTATGGAAATCGCCCTTGTACTGATATTTACGACTTTCTTCAACTACTCTCTCGTAAGTCCATTTGATTTCCCTTTTTGGGCGTTGTAACCAATGCATTTCGTCTAGCCATCCATTTGACAAAGCGTGATGGTATGCGCCTCCTGCTTGTTTCTTAAATTCGCTTCTGCTGCGATAATTATGAGATTCCTTAAATACATCTTCCCTAGAAGACCATTTGGAAATACCGCCGATTGAGCTAGAACCTAACCCTGTACGTGCTACATTTAATACTTTATACCCCTCATTGCGATATTTCTCCTTATAATAATCTTCCCAATATGCGCTTTCGTCAATTGTAAGATTTTTTTTTAATATCAAGAAAATTGGAGTCTGTTTCCAGCGATATTTCTTAACGGCACTTTTCTTGTCGTATTTGTGATTCTTTTTTCGAACATTAGAATCTATTGAAAGGCCTACATATACAACTCTATTTTCTATCTATAAAAGCATAAACCTCAGAATCATGGTTTTCTCGTCGCTCATCATAGGTGGGACTTCTCATCCAATCCATTTTTTCAAGCAGACCATAATAACTTGCCCATTTATATGCTACAGATTCATGTTTGCTAAAATCATTTTTGTTGGTATATTGGCGTGCAACTAACCAAACTCTATCTTCTGTCCAATAACCGTCTTCATGTTTTTTCTCTATTAGGCCTAATTCTTTTAGCCAATTATTCACTTTTGCGATTTTATATGCATAATCATTGACTCTCCTTAAATCTGTATAGGTTGTGCAGTTGTGGTGTTTTACTATTCCTTCTATTTTTTCTTTGGTATATTTGTGCACTTTTCTTGGTCCACGCTTCTTATGTAGGTCATCTTTTAACCAGATCATAGAACTAATTAGTCCTTTACGGCAAGCAATTGCATAAGCTGAGGGAGAATGCCTTTTGAAATCACCCTTTTTTTGGTATTTTTGGCTTTCCTCTATTACTCTTTCTAGTGTCCAGTAGCCCCTTGGATGTATATGGCCTTTTTCCATTGCACCGTTTTTTTGCTTTTCCATTGTTTTGCAAAGATACAAAAACAATTCATGAACTGCATAGGCTCGGGGTAAAAAAAAGAGGAAACGGAAGCGTGAAAGTTCGTAAAACTCATTTTTTTGACTTTTTGGGTATATCTTTAAATTCTTTTGTGTATATTTGCAGACGAAAAGAGATAGAATATGCGAAAGGCAAAAGATTACATAGAGTTGATATCTGCTCATAAGGAGGAACTGCAGACGCAATTTGGAATTCGTTCATTGCGCCTGTTCGGCTCTGTTTCGCGCGGGGAGCAGAGAGCAGACAGTGATGTGGATGTGTGTGTGGAAATGGCTCCAAGTCTTTATGCATTGGTTCGCCTCAAGCGCTTTCTGGAACAATTGCTGCAATGCTCTGTAGATGTGGTAAGAATGCATAAACATATCAATCCATATCTTCTGGAAAATATCGAACGTGATGGAATTTACGTCATTAGATGACGCTACAGACTTTTTATTGGAAGCGATGAAGTGAATTCTAAAAACCTAATATAAAGACTTTTACAACTATGAGATTAGACGGAAGACGCGAAAGCACAAATGTAGACGACCGCCGAGGTATGAGCGGTAAGACCAAAGCTGGATTGGGTATTGGAGGTATCATCATTGCAGCTTTGATAGCATGGATTAGTGGCGGAGATCCATTCGCAGCTGTTGTAGATACAGTACAGCAGAATGGCGGATTAGGCTCTGTCATTGGAGGTAAGACAGAAGTGGCTCAGGGCCAGCAACGTGAGTTCACAGAGGAAGAGCAGCAGTTGGCTACTTTCTCGAAGCAAATCCTTGCGGGAACTGAGGACGTTTGGACAACCGTCTTCAAGCAGAACGGTTGGGGCGAGTATGAGTATCCTCGAATGGTGCTCTACACAGATGCTGTACAAACCGCTTGCGGAAACGGATCAGCACAAATGGGCCCATTCTATTGCTCAGGTGATCAGGCGCTGTATATCGACCTCTCGTTCTTCATGACCATGAAGCAGTCGTTGGGTGCAGATGGCGATTTTGCATACGCATACGTCATTGCTCACGAGGTAGGACATCATGTTGAGTATCTGAATGGAACGTTGGGTAAGGCTCATCAGCAAATGGCTAAGCTCAGCAAGGAAGAGGCCAACAAGATTTCTGTACGTCTGGAATTGCTTGCCGACTTCTATGCAGGCGTGTGGGCACACTATGACAACAAGATGTTCAATTCGCTCGACGATGGTGATATCGAGGAAGCCATCAAGTGCGCTCAGGTCATTGGCGACGACTACTTGCAGAAGAAGGCAAGGGGAGTCGTGGTGTCAGAAGAGTTCACTCATGGAACCTCTGCTCAGCGCATGCGTTGGTTCAAACTGGGACTTCAGACGGGTGATGTCAGTCGAGGCGACACTTTCAGCCGAAGCGACAGCGAACTTTAGAGACCGCCTAAGGTCAAAGGTTTAGAGTTTAGAGTTTCAACTTTCAACGGTTATCGTTATCGTTAAGGTTAAAAAGGTGCCTTACATTGCAAATGTAAGGCGCTTTTTGTGACAATTTGCTACTTTTTGAAAGAAAAAACAGCCCTTTCTTTCGTTTTTAAGGCGATGATACCTTTGGTATGATATTTTTTTCCTAACTTTGAATGCCGATTTGTGGCTTTCCCATTACGGGTACATTGGACGAATGCAGAGTTTGTCCCCTGAAAATGCTGATTAATAAACAAAATATAGATGAATTATCAATGGAACTACAAACCCTCAACACCTCAAGAAGAGAACGCGGCACAGGAGTTGGCTGGTAAGTTGAATATCAGCCCCACCTTGTGTCATCTGTTGCTTAAACGAGGCATAGCCACAGAGGACGAGGCGCGTAAGTTCTTCCGACCCCAATTGCACGACCTCCACGACCCATTCCTGATGCGGGATATGGATTTGGCCGTCGAACGTCTGAACGAGGCGATGGGCAGGAAGGAACGCATCTTGATCTATGGCGACTATGATGTGGACGGGTGTACAGCGGTTGCATTGGTCTATCGCTTCTTGCAGCAATACTATTCGAACCTCGACTATTATATCCCTGATCGAAACGATGAGGGTTATGGAGTGTCGAAGCAAGGTATCGATTATGCGTACGAGACAGGTGTGAAGCTCGTCATCATACTCGACTGCGGCATCAAGGCCGTGGAAGAGATAGCGTATGCGAAGTCGAAGGGGATTGATTTCATCATCTGCGACCACCATGTGCCTGATGAAGTATTGCCGCCAGCTGTAGCCATTCTGAATGCAAAACGCAAAGACGCCACATACCCAGACAAGAACCTGTCGGGTTGTGGTGTGGGATTTAAACTGGTTCAGGCTTTTGCCTTGAGTAACGGAATCGCATTCAATACCCTCTTGCCGTTGCTCGACCTTGTCGTCGTAAGTATTGCGGCCGATATCGTGCCGATTGTGGGCGAGAACCGCATTCTGGCCTATCACGGTATGCGTCAGCTGAATACGAAACCAAGTACGGGCTTGAAAGCCATTCTCGACAATTGCGGGTTGACGGGCAGAGATGTGGTCATGTCGGACATCATCTTCAAGATAGGTCCGCGTATCAATGCTTCAGGACGCATACAGAACGGAAAAGAGTCGGTTTCGCTCTTGATAGAGCACGACCCGGAGGCTGCGAAGAAGATGGCCGAACAGATTGACCAATACAACGAGGAACGCAAGGAACTCGACAAGCGTATGACGGTCGAAGCCAGCAATCTGGTGAAAAACATCACCAACAACGACGATGAGAGTGCAATTGTCATCTACAACGAAGATTGGCATAAAGGACTGATTGGCATCGTTGCATCACGTCTGACAGAACTCTACTTCCGTCCAGCTGTGGTGCTGACGAAGGCAGGCGATGAAATCGTAGGTTCTGCTCGAAGTGTGGCAAGATTCGATGTCTATGCAGCTATCGAGAGTTGTCGCGACTTGCTCATCAATTTCGGTGGGCACACCTATGCAGCAGGCCTTTCGCTCAAGGAAGAAAACCTCGAAGCCTTCAAACAGCGGTTCTTGGCTTATGTGACTGATAACATCAATCCGGAACATATCAAGCCCACACTCGAAGTGGATGCAGTCATCAACTTCAAGGAGATAACCCACAAGTTCTTCTCCGACCTGAAGAAATTCCGTCCGTTTGGCCCCGAGAATCCCAAGCCGATTTTCTGTACCCATCAAGTCTATGACTACGGAACCAGTAAGGTAGTAGGGCGCGAACAAGAGCATATCAAGCTCGAACTGGTGGACAGCAAGTCGAGCAACGTGATGAACGGCATCGCATTCGGACAGAGTTCGGAGGCTCGCTACATCAAGACAAAAGGATCATTTGATATTGTTTACACAATAGAAGAAAATACGCATAAGCACGGAGAAGTGCAGCTGCAGATCGAAGATATCAGGAGTGATAAAGGAGGTGCGTGATGACCTTTAGGGAGCTGTTGAAGGAGCATTGGGGCTATGATTCTTTTCGGGGAATTCAGGAAGAAATCATCGAAAGCATTGCTCAGGGAAAGGATACGTTGGGATTGATGCCGACAGGAGGAGGCAAATCCGTCTGCTTCCAGGTACCCACGCTGGCGATGGAGGGATTGAATATCGTGGTGACCCCATTGATTTCGCTGATGAAAGACCAAGTGAGCCGCTTGCGGATGAACGGCATCAAGGCCGAAGCCGTTTATTCAGGCATGATGCGTGACGATATCAGTCGAGCATACGACAATTGTATCTACGGCAATTATAAGTTTCTCTACATCTCCCCAGAACGACTTGGCTCAGAGTTGTTCAGACAGAAACTCGCACACATCCCGAAAATCTGCATGATAACGGTCGATGAGGCACATTGTGTGTCCCAGTGGGGATATGACTTCCGCCCGTCGTACTTGAAGATAGTCGAGGTGCGCCACCTTATTCCTTATCATGTACCCGTTCTGGCTCTGACTGCGACGGCTACACCCAAGGTGGTAGATGACATTCAGGAAAAATTGGAATTCAAGGAACACAATGTGTTCTCGATGAGTTTCGAACGCAAAAACCTAGCATACATCGTGAGGGAGACGTCCGACAAGACTGCCGAAACATTGAGCATCCTGCAGAAGATGCCACAAGGAAGTGCAATCGTATATACCCGTAGTCGTAGATTGACAAGCGAGTTGGCTAAGTACTTGATTTCGAATGGTATCATGGCCGACAACTATCATGCAGGACTTACAGATGCAGAGAAGGATTTGCGGCATATCAACTGGGCAAAAGGGAGGAATCGAGTGATGGTGGCGACCAATGCATTCGGAATGGGAATCGATAAGGCAGATGTGCGATTGGTGATACACTATAATGTACCCGATTCTGTCGAGTCATATTTTCAGGAAGCCGGACGAGCAGGTCGAGACGGAGTGAAGTCGTATGCGGTGTTGCTCTATAATCGGCTGGACGATAACCTCTTACGCAGAAGAGTCAACGAAACCTATCCCGACCCAGAATACATTCGCCAGACCTACGAAGACGTGTGTCATTTCCTGCAAGTCGGAATCGGAGAAGCGCGAGGTCGGACTTTCGACTTCAGTATGGAGAAGTTCTGCAAGTATTTCCGACATTTCGCCAATACAGCCAATAGTGCGCTCAAGCTACTGCACAATGCAGGGTATATTGACTATGCAGAAGATAACGACTTCAAGTCGAGGATACGTATCATCCTTCACAAAGAAGAACTCTATCTGCTCAACAGCAAAGAGGTGTTGGTCGATAAGGTTATTCAGGCACTCTTGAGGAACTACACAGGTCTGTTTGCTGACTTTGAGTATATCGACGAGAACTATCTGTCGCATCTCACAGGTTTGGATGTTGAGACAGTATATAGGGTGCTAAAAGAGCTGAACCAAAGGCGTGTCATCGATTACATACCCCGTCGAAACACTCCGACTGTGATGTTTCGTATCGGACGTATCGATAAAGAGGAAATAGCGTTGCCTCCATACGTGTACGATGATCGAAAGGCAGATTTTGCCCAACGAATCGAGACAATGATACGTTATGCATCAGACAACGAAACGTGTCGTAGCCAGATGCTCTTAGCGTATTTCGGAGAGCAGAAAGCTGAAGAATGCGGGGTGTGCGATGTATGTATTCGCAAGAAAAAAGCGTCCAAGCAAGAGCAACTGAGGATGCTGATGGTGCAGCAAATCAAACAAGTGTTGGACGATGAAGAATGGCATACGATGCCCGAACTCCTGGCAATCGAAGGCAATGAAGAAGATATACGTGCTGCTGTGAAATGGATGATAGCCGAGGAAAAAGTAGTTGTGAAGGGAACGAAGATCAAACGAAAATAATAAACAAGATATGGGATTTTTCAAGACATTATTCACAGGTAAGGAAGAAACCGAAGAAGAGAAACAAGAACAGAAGGTGAAGAACCAGTTCGATGTGTTCAAATACGATGGCATACAAGCTCAGCGTATTGGTCAGATTGACTATGCGCTCGAATGCTATAAACGTGCACTTGATTTGCAAGACGACCCGGAAACTCGGATGATTTATGCAAATGCCTTGATGAGTAAGGACAATCTGGAAGCAGCAGCAGAGCAATTGGAGAAAGTGCGTGAGGCAACTCCTCAGGACATCAATGTGTTGCTCACTTTGGCTGAACTCTATTTCCAGATGGAGCAATACGAACCAATGGAGGCGCTATGTAATGAAGCCTTACAGGTGGACGATACAATAGCTGCCACTCATTATCTCATGGCAAAGATGTATAAGGCAAAGAAAGATGTGATTAATGCCGTAGCACAGTGTACATTGGCCATTTCTAAGCAGCACGACCAACCTTATGCCGAAGCATATTTCCTAAGGGCACAACTCCTCTTGGAAATGCAGCAGTTCACGGAAGCTGAAGCAGACATCGATGTGATTCTACCGCTTGAAGAAGAAAACGATGAGTATATGATGCTGAAAGGTGAATGCTGTGAGGCATTGCAGAAACCCGAAGAAGCAAAAACATATTACAATAAGGTGAAAGAAATCAATCCGTATAACACAAAGGCATATATCCGTCTAGGTGCCATCCTGATGGCGGAAGGAAAGAAAGACGAAGCGGCTGCAATTGTGGAGGAAGGATTGCAACTTGCTCCAGAGGAACTGAAGAACGTGAATGGTGAGTACACCAACGTTGAACAGGAAATGCACGATGCTTACAAGGCCATGGATCCTCTGGGTTTCAATGTGGGAATTTAGTTACAAAGAGAACAATTCAATAAAACAAACATAAAATGGAAACAGTATTAAGTGGAATGCGCCCTACGGGCAACCTACATTTAGGAAATTACTACGGAGCTGCACGCAGTTTTGTGCAGATGCAAGAGGAATATAACTGCTATTTTTTTATTGCCGACTGGCATTCATTGACAACCCACCCCAAGCCCGAGGATATTCAGCGTAGTGCACGCACCATCCTGGCAGAGTATCTTGCATGCGGTATAGATCCTGAGAAAGCAACGATTTATATTCAGAGCGATGTACCAGAAACAATAGAACTATATCTCTATTTCAATATGAACTGCTATCTGGGCGAATTGGAGCGTGTAACGACCTTCAAGGAGAAGGCACGTCAGCAACCTGATAACGTGAACGCCGGATTGCTTACCTATCCCACTTTGATGGCTGCAGATATCTTACAGCATCGTGCCGCTAAGGTACCTGTAGGAAAAGACCAAGAGCAGAATATGGAGATGGCGCGTAAGTGTGCCCGTCGCTTTAATAATATATATGGTGTAGAATTTTTCCCAGAACCACAGAATTTCTATTTTGGCGACAAGGCAATCAAGATTCCGGGATTGGACGGTTCGGGAAAGATGGGAAAGAGTAACGGAAACTGCATCTATCTCTACGAGGACGAGAAATCTATCCGCAAGAAAGTGATGCGAGCTGTGACAGATAACGGTCCTACAGAACCAAATAGCGAGAAACCAGAGGTAATCCAGAACCTCTTCACGCTGATGGAGATAGCATCGTCGAAGGAAACCTACGACTATTTCAATGAGAAATGGAACGACTGCTCCATCCGTTATGGAGACTTAAAGAAGCAGCTTGCCGAAGACCTTGTGAATACGTTAGCACCTATACGTGAGCGTATTATCGAGATATCTTCAGATCAGGAAAAACTCGATAAGATAGCACGAATGGGAGCCGAAAAAGCACGTGAGAGTGCTGGAGCAACATTGCGTGAGGTTCGTAAGATTATTGGTTTCAAAGTCTATTAAAAGAAACAACCAAGAGACAAAAGGGTTGCACCTTGTGAGTGCAACCCTTTTCATTCAGACATCCCATACAATTTGAGACGTTAGCAACATGCCTGCAGCGCAGATGAGCCTAGCAAGGCTCCCAATACGGTGATGATGAATCGGATGATCTCTACTACCGCTTTCTTCTTGTTCTCGTTCATACATTTATTTACTATT
>CACZXN010000051.1 GCA_902785075.1 uncultured Bacteroidales bacterium
CGAGAACAAGAAGAAAGCGGTAGTAGAGATCATCCGATTCATCATCACCGTATTGGGAGCTTTGCTAGGCTCATCTGCGCTGCAGGCATGCTGCTAATCTCTCCGCTCGTAGCGGATGTCTGAATAAAAAAGGAGAGTTTAGGCTCTCCTTTTTGGGTTCATGGGGTGAGGGGAGAGTTAAGAGGTTAGAGGTTAAAGGTTAGAGGTTAAGGGTTAAGGGTTAAGGGTTAAGGGTCATGGTTAAGGGTTAAGGATTAGAGGTTAGAGGGGTCGGCTAAAACTCCTTCTCAATCTTACAAAACAGGGGGAAAACAGGAAAAAAACGAGGAGAAAGAGAAGAAAAAGGGGTGGCGCATGGATTATATGCTGAATTCATTGTATATTTGTAGTGAAATAGGCAGTTGAAAAGAATTTGTAACCAAGAAAGTGAAATGATCTGCTTCGCATCTAAATGGACATCGGTGGTCGTAACCACGAGCCTCCACTTTTTAGTGGACGGTCTTTGTCTGTGCTGCCTCTACCTCATCCAACCGAGAGACGCTGAAGAATTGTTGGCATTGTTTCTGACTTATAACCTGCTGGCATTCACGACTCAACCGCTGACTGGATGGTGGACAGACCACTTGCGTCGATTGCATTGGGTTCTGTTGCTGAGTATCGGATTGCTGACAACTGCCGTCATTTTGCTGATGGTTTCCGGGCAACAATTACAAGCTTCATCCCTCTTTTATTGGTTGGTCGCAATCTTGTTGGGTATGGGTAACTCTCTATTTCATGTCTGGGGAGGAAAAACGACGGTTATGGTAGCCGGAAACGACATGCGAGCCTTGGGTATATTCGTCTCGACCGGTGCGGTAGGATTGGTGGTAGGTATGACTTGTGCTGGGTGGTGGTTGGCTGCTGGAATGTTGCTCACGATGGCTTTGATAGGCGGATTTGCGGTACATATTCCTGTATCAAACGGAAAAAGTGTCCCACAGGTTTCCAAGCAACCAGATCACGAAAGCCTCACTTACCTTTGGCTTATACCTATTCTTATATTTGTCCTAACACGCTCGTTCTTAGGCGAGACCCTCCCATCAAATCTTGAGAAAAACAATGCATTGCTCTTCGTGCTGGCTGCTACTGCGATGGTGGGCAAAGCCGGAGGTGGATGGGTGGCACGAAAGTGGGGTGTGGGAACGTCCATCGTTGCGTGTGTAGGTGTGGCTGCTGCCTGCTTGTTGTGGACCATATCAGGCACGAATCGATTGCCTGCCGTGTTGATTGGAGTGCTAACGATCAACTTCACAATGCCGATGACGCTCTACTTGGCAAATAGGGTGCTGCCTGAACGAGAAGGAGCGGCTTTCGGACTTCTGGCTGCGGTACTCATTCCTGGGTACTTGTTTGCACACATGAGTTCGCCTCTACCCTTCCCAATCGACTTTATGCTGGCAGCCTTGTTGCTGACCATTTCCGTAGAATTGGGTATGTTGCGACTCTTAGGAGAGAGAAGGAGAAAGGTGTTTATAGGTGCTGTGGTCCTGAATATCCTGACGAACATTCCGCTAAACCTCATCCTGATTTGGATAGGCAGTTCCGTAACCACACTTGCCATAGGCGAGCTACTGGTGCTGTTGGTGGAAACCATCGGCTACTACATCCTCGTTCGCAATTGGAAACAAAGCATCATCTACAGTCTGCTGTGTAATGCAACAAGTTTCCTGGTTGGTGCATTGATTCAATTGATCACTTAACCCATAGCCAATTAAACGATTCAACAAAAAAACTATCAAATAATAAACCTCTTAAACCACTAAACGATTATGATTATCCATCTATTAGACATTGCCCCCATGCCTTCTAGTTTTTACAGACGTATTGAGCGAGAGTCCGAGAAAGAAGTGAAGAAAGCAGAAAAAGAAACGAAGAAAGCTGTGAAGCAGATGAAGAAAGCCACTAAACAGGCTGAGAAAGAAGCGAAGAAGGCCGAGAAGCAGATGAAGAAAGCCCAAAAACAGGCTGAGAAGCAGGCGAAGAAAGCTGAGAAACAGGCAAAGAAGGCCGAGAAGCAGTTCAAAGACTTTTCAGCTGCACCAGCCAAAACAATTACCACAATTCAGGAACGTACGGAAACCAACAGCGAAATGCAATACGCAGCAATGCCTACAGGACTGGTTCTATCAATTTGTGCTTCTCTGTTGATTTGTCTGGCTTCTGCCTGGTACTATCGTCGCCGCTCAAGCAAAGCATAAACAACGATACATATACACGACGAAGGCTCTGAACCCAGAGTCTTCGTTGCTTTTCTGATAAACACAGGAATTAACTGGTGAGCCCGCTTTGCATGTGAATTTCATCCGTAGCAAACTGAACCGCACTGAGTCGATGGGTGACAAAGATGATGGTTGTATCCACAAAATGCTCACGAATCGCCATCAACACCTTACGCTCTGTTTCGACATCGAGGGCTGACGTAGCTTCGTCGAGCAGCAGAATGCTACAAGGACGCAAGATGGCTCGTGCAATCGCAATACGTTGCGCTTGGCCTTCGGACAATCCTCCACCTCCTTCTCCACATTTCGTATCAAGTCCTTTCGGCAAATCGCGTACGAAGTCAGCTTGAGCCACATGAAGGGCTTCAAACATCTGCTCGCTGGTAGCTTCGGGATTTCCAATGCGGAGGTTCTCACGAATCGACCCCGAAAACAAGGTATTTCCTTGTGGAACATAGGAGAACGATCGTAGTGGAGGTGCTTGCACTTGTCCCTCCTGAGGTTCAACCAGTCGCAAGATGATGCGCAAGAGAGTGGTCTTTCCTGCACCCGTTTCGCCTAACACAGCCGTAAAAGTGCCTGGCAGGAATTCGTGTGAAAAATGGTTGAGCACCTTTTTAGCATCAGCAGCATATTGATAGCTTACATCCGTAAGACGAATGGAGAAAGTGACAGCATCCGTAGTCGAACCGCTTTCCACCTCTTCCATAGGGAGTTCCTCAAGTTCCATCAAACGTTCGGACGAAGCAAAACTATTGACCAGCGTAGGGAGCAATCGGCCAAGATCGAGCAGTGGATGCTGAATGCGCCAAACCAACTGGGTGAAAGCCATCAACATGCCCACCGTAATAATATTGTTCTGAACCTGAACAAGTCCGTAGGCTAATGCAGCAATCGAACCTCCTCGGAAGCCGATAAAGACGATGGTACGCGTCAGGATGGACAATCGCGCCCGTTGTTGTGTCTGCCATTGAAGCAGCTGCTGACGTCGAGCTAAACGACTGACCATACGATCGGCCATCTCCATCACCTTGATGACCATCTTGTGTTGGATGCTCTCCTGTATCGTGGCTTGCAAATCGCTATTGCTGTCTTTCAACTTACGGACAATCCGCCTCATCTTACGGAAGTACAACTTACTCAGCAATAGGAACACAGGACAACTGACAATAATGATGATTGCCAGCGTACTATCCATCAGAAGCAGATAGACGAACGAAGCAATAAACTGCACGATAATCGTCACCAAGAACGGCAGTACTTCAGCCATCAGGTTCACGATATCGTTCACATCGCCAAAAAGACGATTGAGCACATCACCACTATGGAATCGCTCGATACCGCTCCACCGACCCTTCAGAATACGTTCGAAAAACTGGCGTTGCATCATATTCTGGGTCCTCACACCCAGAACAGCAGCCAGCCACGTACGACTGATGTGACAGAGAAACTCAACAAACATGATGGCCACATAGAGTGCGACCATCCATAAGAGATGCCCTTCCTGCTTACCCGTAGCCACATCGGTCAACTGACGCAACTGTTCAACACTCCACAAGCCCAAACCAACTTGCAGCAATCCGACAATCACATTGGCAAATGCTTGAGTGCGGCATCCTTTATGATGGCTCCACAACCATCGTAGGATGCTTCGAGTGGGGTATTTCGTCTTGTTGAACTTCATGGAAGAGATGAGTTTTTGAAATTATTCTACTACACCTATCTGCTGCCACTCATCAACAATCGCTGCCACATCAGCTTTGGCTTCTTCGGCAGACACTTCGTATTCCTCGCATAGTTTGGCAGCCAATTCATCGACAGAAAAGTCGCCCATCTCTGATGCAGCTTTCCACAGCCAAGCAGCAGAGTCGTTTAGCGAAAGCAACTTTCCAAAATTGATAGCATCCAGTCCTTCGCCTACGATCACTTTTTCGCCACACACTTCGCGTAGCACAAATCCGTTCTTAATCTTCATATTTTTCTATTAACCTATTAACCTATTAACCTATTTTCTATTAAACGATACACCTTTTGCTTTTAACGAATACCTTTTACTCTCCTATATACAGCCAGCAGATACCTCCTGATGGGCAACAAGCGAAACCACACCTTTGCCGCACGTTGATACCAATTGCTATACAGATATCGTTTACGACCATCGGCATCCACCACATGAGTCGCGATGGCTTTTACGTCTTCAATCGTACAATGCTCTGTTCCAACCACGTTTCCATCGCCCATCAAGGTCACACGATTATCCTCGATACGAATGATTCGGTGAACCACATAGCGGGTACCTTCAACAAAAGCCAACACAACATCGCCCACTTTGGGAGTTGATGGTTTCTGGAGGATGACACTCTCCTTTCCACCTATAATAAAAGGTAGCATGCTCCACCCTTTCACAGGGAACGTGACGCTGATACCCTCATTGACCAGCCGGATTGCCTCTTGTATGATGAGTAAGTCGTTCATTCGGTAATTGTCGCGTTACAGATTCGAGCTGCTGCCTCATCGGGCAGACACTCAAGATGCCACACAGGGATGCTGGATGCCAAAGCGTTCTCCGTTTCATGCAATCCGTCTGCGATCATCGCATCCCATCGTTTTCCACTGATGCTGGGAACAAGTGCTGCATACGCCTGAAGGCCTTGCAGACGTTCGATCCGATTATACGGAGCCTGACTCAGTAGCACAACACCTCGCAAGGGATAGCTCACATGACGATAGCACGGAGTCTTTCCGCTCCAAGGGGAACCAAACACACGAACCCGACCGTCGTCCATAATACGCACAACAGGATTGTCATCATTCACGAGTTCTACTCCCTCGATCGCTTGTTGCCATAATCGTGCATGTGTACTCTTGCCTGTTCCGCTTTTCCCAAGAAACAGATAAGCATTGTCCTTAAAACTGACTGCTGCTGCATGGAACAAAGCGGTCTGCAACCTCGCTGTCGCTAAAGCGAAAAGCACCATCAATGCGTTGTCAATCGCAAACTTCGTGAATTCACCTGTCAACAAGAGCCTCGACTGACGATAATCGGCTGAGCAGACAAGCCAAGCAGCAGTTTTACCTCCCAAACAATACTCAAACACAGGTTCGCCAGAAGCGGTTCGTCCACAGACGATTTCCTGCCCTTCCTCTTCCTGGGAGATTTCTATCGTATAATCAGGAGCGTAGCCTTTGCTCACATTCAACGCAAAAGCCACATGATTTGATGATGGGCAAGAAAAAGGAGCATAGTTACTCAGTAGTACGGACAATTCATCCTCACTACAGATACGAAACACATGTTCTGCAACCTTATAATAATTTGTTATCATCGCAACGATTATCAATCATGATTACTCAATCAGCGTCTCACTCCCCTATTTCCGAGCATCAGCTCCCCACATCATTTTCTGACGCAGGGTAGAAAAGAACGAATGCTGAGGATGTACAACCACTTTCACACTATATGGAGCCTTGCGGATATGCAAATGAATATGATCGCTATAACTATGACTACGCCCGTCGAGCGACACCAGGAAACTGCCACTCCGACTCTCTACACGGAGATCGATGACTGATTTATCATCCACCACAATCGGACGCATATTCAGGCTATGAGGTGCGACTGGAGTCAGCGAGATGGTATCCAGACGAGGAATGATAATCGGGCCACCCACACTCAAAGAATAAGCGGTAGAACCTGTTGGAGTGCCTACAATCAACCCATCGGCCTGATAGGTGGTGAGATACTCGCCATTCACGGAAGTATGGATGGAAATCATTGCCGAAATATCGTGTTTCAAGATTGCTATCTCATTCAGGGCATACGGATAGCCTTCCAGCACTTGTTCATCGCACGAAAGCTCTATGACGCTATGATGCTCTACATCGTATTTACCTTTAGCGAGATTCTTCAATGTCTGCTCCAGTTCATCTGGAGAGAAGTTAGCAAGGAAACCAAGACGCCCCATATTAACACCCACAATCGGAATCTGGCGTGCACCCACTTTACTTGCCACATCAAGGAATGTTCCATCGCCTCCCATGCAAACCACCACATCGGCATCGAGCGGTTCACTCTTCGTGTCATCAAGAATTTGACATTGTGGCACATTGATTTGCAGATTGGAAGTCAGGAAGTCGTAAAACGAAGCTGGAATCAGCAAATCGGCCTGCAGTTCCTGAGCTACAGCAAAGAACTTCTGCACAGCTACCGATTTCTTCTCTTGGTAGATATTTCCGAATAACGCTATCTTAAATTTACCCTCTTGCATATATGATTTTTACCTTTTTTATCTAAAATAATCTTAATTACTGCACATGCTTCATTTTTTTTCGCTATTTTTGCGTGCAAATATACGAAATTATTAGAACCTCATCGATAGAAAGAAGGATAAAAATGACAAAATTAAGTGTAAATATCAATAAAGTGGCAACAATCAGGAATGCGCGAGGCGGCAACAATCCTGATGTTTGCAAAGTAGCAATTGATTGCGAAGCATTTGGGGCAGACGGAATCACCGTTCATCCTCGTCCTGACGAACGACATATCCGCTATCAGGATGTGCGCGACTTAAAGCCGATTCTGAAAACCGAGTTCAACATCGAGGGATATCCTCAACGTAGCTTCATCGACTTGGTGAAGCAAGTGTGTCCGGCTCAAGTGACATTAGTGCCAGATGCTCCTGCACAAATCACGTCGAATCATGGGTGGAACACCAAGATGAACTTGGAATTGCTGACTGACATTGTGGCAGAATTTAAGGAGAAGCCCATCCGTGTGTCGATATTCGTCGATGCTGACCCAGAGATGGTTGAATATGCAGCACGCATCGGAGCCGATCGCGTAGAGTTGTACACAGAGCCGTATGCCACCCATTATGAGCGCAACCCAGAAATGGCTATCCGACCCTTCATCGAGGCTGCCAAGCAAGCTCGCGAATGCGGATTGGGCCTGAATGCAGGACACGATCTCAGTTTGGTGAATCTTGGCTATTATCTTCAGCAGATACCATTCACAGACGAAGTAAGCATCGGACATGCGCTCATCTGCGACGCACTTTATTTAGGATTAAAAGAAACTATCAAACAATACAAAGAACTATGCAAGAATTAAGTATCCTTGAACTAGCCAAACAAGGCGGATGGATCATGATTGTCCTAGCCGTCCTCTCTATCATCGCAGTTTATATCTTCACCGATCGCTTCATTGCTATCCGCAATGCTGGCAAAGTGGACAAGTTGTTTATGGATCGCATTCGCGATTACATCAAGAACAATGATGCACGCAGCGCTATCAACTATTGCCGTGTGACCAACACAACCACCTCACGCATTATCGAGCGTGGTATCAGCCGCATCGGACGTCCTGCACCCGAGATTCAGGCAGCTATCGAAAACACAGGCAACCTCGAGGTAGCTCAGTTGGAGAAACGATTGCCTGTTTTGGCTACAATCGCTGCTGGAGCTCCGATGATTGGATTCCTCGGTACCGTAATCGGTATGGTCGAAGCCTTCTGGCAGATGTCAAACGCAGGAGGTAATCTCGACATCAGCATGCTTTCAAGTGGCATCTATCAGGCGATGGTGACAACGGTAGGAGGTCTTATTGTCGGCATCATTGCACTCTTCGCTTACAACTATTTGGTATCAAAAGTCGATGGAGTGGTCAACGAAATCGAACGCGAATCTCTGTCATTCATGGACTTAATGAACGAATAAATTATGGCATTAAAACGCAGAACAAAGATAACCCCGACCTTTTCGATGTCATCAATGACCGACATCATCTTCCTGCTGCTCATCTTCTTTATGATTACCAGCACGATGATTGCCCCGAATGCCATCAAGGTGCTGCTACCACAGAGCAAGCAGCAGTCGGTCGTCAAGGCCAAGTCGTATGTAACCATCGACAAGGACCTGAATCTCTATGTTGCTGTGGGTAACGGAAACGCACAACCTGTCACACTCGAACAACTGCCGAACGTGATTGGAAAGGCCACAAACGACACGACAGAGATGTTCGTATCACTCTTTGCCGACGAATCCGTACCCTACAAGCATATCGTAGAAGTTCTCAATGTAGCCAACGAGAACCACTTCAAGATGGTACTCGCAACAAGACCACCTGAGCAATGAACAAAGACAAAAAACGTAAAGTCATATCAACCTTCACGACGATTGCAGTACATTTGCTGCTGCTCATCATCCTGATGTTCGTCACCCTCAAGGTCGCTAAGCCCGATACCTTCGAGGATGGTGTTCCTGTGCTCTTAGGAAATGTAGAAGATGCTGCAGGACCTGACCTCAATTCCCTACCTGCTGAGCAAGAGGAAACAGACCTTCCTGAACCAGAATCCCAACCCGAGGAGGTCGAGGAAGTCCCAGCTCCTCCTCAGCCAGAAGACGTCAAACCGCAGCCTGCAAAACCAACTCCTCCCCCTGCTCCTCAGATCACCCAAACGCAAGAACGTTCGATAGCTGCTGAGGAAGCAAAGAAAAAACGTGAGGAAGAGGCGGCACGCAAAAAAGCTGCTGAGGAAGCCGCTAAGAAGGCTGCCGCAGAAGAAGCTGCACGAAAGAGAGCGGCTGAAGAAGCAGCAAAGAAAGCTGCTGCAGAAGAGGCTGCACGCAAGAGGGCTGCCGAGGAAGCCAAACGTAAGGCAGAAGCGGAAGCTGCACGAAAGAAAGCAGAAGAGGATGCGGCACGCAAAGCGGCTATCAACAGCAGAATGGCGGGAGCTTTTGGAAATGGAGGCAAGCAGGGAAGTAGCGGCAACACTACTGGTAATGGAAATCAAGGAAGCCCGAATGGAAATAGTACCACAGGGGCTGTAAGCGGTGCTGGAGGAGTAGGTACGGCTCAAGTTGGAACACGAAAGGTAATACATCTGGAAGATCCTGCATACGACGATCCTACTAGCGAAGGAACCGTTGTGGTAGCTATCACGGTAAATGCAGCCGGACGAGTGATTGCTGCCTCTATCAAAAGTGCAACCACCACTTCGGCCACATTACGTAATGCAGCTACAACAGCAGCACGCAAATCGTCATTCACAGCAGGTGCAGACAACGAACAAGGCACCATCACCTATAAGTTTAAACAACGTTAATGAACTTTATCACAAAACTCTGGCTTCGTCTGGAATGGCAGCAGAAGCACTACCAGCCAACAATTGTAAAGTCTGACGAGGAACATGTATGTGCTTTCTGCGGAGAGCACTACACGGGTAACTTTTGCCCTCAATGCGGATTGGAATTCGGACGCGAACGATTTACTTGGCGCACCATGCTGCTAAACCTAATGGACCTTTGGGGAGTAGGACGTCGTAATGTATTCCTCACCATCGGCCACTTGCTTTGGCGTCCTGGCCACTTGATGTACGACTACCTGCGAGCCAAACATCGCGCCTATTTCCCTCCGGTTCCTTTATTGGTAGCTATCTGCCTGCTGTTCACTCTTTTGGTTCATACGTTCGATATCAATTGGGACCAAGACCTCGATTTAGATATCCAAGACACGATTGAGAACAGTCAAAACACTACGTATGATGAAGAGGTGACGGATCGGGAGGTCAAGGAAAAAATGGAAAAGCAGTTGATATCAATTGAAAAAATGTTGAAAGCAGAGAAGGAATGGAGTCGTGACCACCTTGAGTACTCGCTTATCATCTCCACCTTCTTGTTCATTCTGCTGGCCAGTTGGATTTTCTATCAATCGCCACGCATCAAACTAACGATTGTCGAAAGTTTCTATGTTCAGACATATATTGCCTGCCAGATGATGATTGTCGCCATACCCTATACGCTCATCAGGGGAGAAATATGCGCATCCGAGACTTTACCCTACCCCTTACCGAGCCTCTTGTCGTTCGCCATTCTGGTTGTCGATTATCACCAGCTATGCGGTTACTCCATTTGGGGAACCATTTGGCGACTCTTCCTCATGATTGGCACATACCTTCTATTCGGAACGATAATTGGAATTATATTTACCGTCTTATACCTCGTAATACCAATTATTTTCACTTAAGAAGTTTGCAACCCTTAAGGGTAACAATTGCAGCCCTTAAGGGTAATAATTGAAAGTGCCAATAGCTATTTTTGCCTAATAATGTCTTTTTTTTTAAAAAAAACAAGCATTATTTGACATTTTTTATCGAATGGAACTATTTTTTTTGTATATTTGTCGCGGATATGTTACGAGTATTTACATTCATACGCAGAACATTATCCGTACGACTCAGTCTTACTGTTGTCTGCGCGATAACATCGCTGCTGATAGTAGCGCTTTTAGTCATGTTTCTATATTCGCGCCGAGTGATTAAGGACGAAGTGTTGCTAAAAGCCGAAGAAACCTTGGAATGTACCTCCCAACAAATCGACAACATATTGCTGAGTGCCGAACAGGCCACTGGTAATATGATGTACAACATTTTCTATCATTTAGACGATCCTGACGAGATGTACGAATTCAGTCGGAAACTCGTAGAAAAAAATCAGTTCATCAAAGGATGCGCCATTGCAATGGAACCTTATTATTATAAAGAAAAAGGTGAGTGGTTCATGGCTTACAACCATCGTCCACATATTGAAGGTGTAAAAATATCCGACCAACCCATTGTCCAAAGTGATACGTTTGGAAATGTGCCATACAACCGACAAATCTGGTACACCAAACCTTTTCAAGCCAAGCAACCCGTATGGATTGGTCCAATCCCTGACCCTTATGCAGATGGTGAGGCCATTATTACTTATAGCATCCCTTTGACTCAAGATGATGGACAGAAGATTGGTGTAGTGGCTGTCGATATAGCAATAGGCCAGCTAACGAATGTGATTCATGAAACAAAACCTTCGAAACATTTCTATGCTATGTTGTTGAACCACGAGGGAAAATTCATCATCAATCCCACCCTTATCGCCAAAGACACGACCTCTCAATACACCCCTGCGTTAGACGTCCCCGAGAAACTACTCCATTCCATGCTTGCTGGCGAAACGGGCTATAAGCAATTAAAGCATAACAACCATCACGATTACGCATTCTACAAACCATTCGTACGTAAAGCCGACCCAAATCGATCGACGGAGGAACCCAACTGGGCAATCTGCATCGTCTATCCCGAAGAGGACATTTTCAGCAACTACAGCCATTTGCTGACATACACGTTGATTATTGGACTCATCAGCGTAGTTCTGCTCCTAGTGTTCTGCCAGCTAATCACACATAATCTGCTTTCTCCACTTCATCTGCTTACCGAAGCAACCCATCGTATCGCTAACGGACACTATGAAGGAACTATTCCCCCAAGCAAACATACTGACGAAGTGGGACGTCTGCAAGATAATTTCAAGCAGATGCAACAGTCGCTGTCTGTACACATCTCCGAATTGGAGCAACTGAACACCCAGCAACACGAGCGTACAAAATCTCTGAAAAAAGCTTACGAGAAAGCAAAGGAAGCCGACCGCATGAAGATTGCGTTCCTACACAATATGACCAACAAGATGATGGAACCTGTTGACATCATCTGCTCAAAGGTCGAAAACCTCTGCGACGACTCAAACCAGCGCTCCGCCCAAAAGTCCGACAAACTAGTGAAAGATATCGAGCGACAATGTATAATTGTTGTTGAGCTACTGAACGACCTGTTAAGGGTGTCAGAGCGACTCACTTCAAAACGATAATAGCCATGCAACCTATAGAACGAAAATTCCGACATTCACTCTCGACGAAGCTCATCGTAGGCATACTGCTGCTTGCGATGCCTATCTACGTAGTGTCGATCGGATTCTTGTTCTTCCAGACACGCTCCTACATCAAACAAGAAGCGACAGAGCATGCAATAAGCAAACTCAACACAGCCTCACATCGTATTGACAGATACCTTCGAATCGTTAAGACAGCCACAGACATCACTGATTGGCTTGCAGAGGAACACTTCACACCCGATTCGCTGCTCGCATACTCACGGCGTATCGTCGAACTCAACAAGAACATCGACGGATGCTCCATCAGTGCCGAACCCGACATGTTCCCACAACACGGCAGATATTTCTCGGCTTATACCATCAGAAAAAACGACTCCGTCATCACAGTCATTGAAAAGCCCTACGAATACTTCACAAAGCAATGGTACACAATGCCCAAAAACTTAAAAGGATCCGGATGGGTAGTGTGCTACGATAATGAAGACACATTGGACGTAGTGCTCGACGGAATGCTTGCCACCTATTGCAAACCTCTCTACACGGCCGACAGCCTACTGCTCGGAGTCGTATCAGCCGACCTCTCTCTGAAAAGAGTCTCAAAAGCCATTTCTGCCGATAAACCATTTCCACACTCCTATTATGTGATGGTCGACCGATACGGACGCTACTTCATCCACCCCGACTCCACAAGACTATTCACAAGCACCATCTTCAGCGGAGCCGATCCTAACAGCCAATCCGACCTCATCGCACTCGGACACGAAATGACATCCGGCAAAGAGGGAAGCATGTCGGTCAATGTCAATGGGAAACCATACATCGTGTGTTTCAAACCCCTTACCAATGCACGATGGAGCCTTGCACTCATCAGCCCTGAAAGCGACATCCTTCAAGGCTACCAACGACTGACCAACATCATCATACCACTCTTGATATTAGGATTAATACTCATACTGATACTCGGACGCAAATCAGTAGTTCACGCCATCAGTCCGCTGAACCTCCTTGTCGAGCAGTCGCAGCGAATGGCTGCCGGCCATTACGACCAACAGATAGAACAAAGCAAACGACGCGATGCTGTAGGGCAACTACAAAACAGCTTCAAACTTATGCAAGCATCGCTCAACCGCCAGATGAGCAAGATAGAAAAGGCCAACGATGAAATCATACAAAGAAACGAAGAATTGGCACGAGCCAATCAACTGGCTGAAGAAGCTGGCAGACAGAAAACCGTCTTCATACACAACATGACTCACCAAATCCGAACCCCGATGAACATCGTAATGGGATTTGCACAAGTGATGGAAGGCAATTTCGACCAATTCCCGCAAGAAGAAACGAAAAAACTGGCCGAACTCATGAATACCGATGCCAAGAAACTACGCCGTATGGTGCAGATGCTCTTCGACAGCTCAGAAATGGGAACATCCGAAGAACTCAAAAACAAACAATCAGAAGATTTTTCGTGCAACGAAGCAGCACGAGGCAGCATCGACGACACCATCAAGCGATTCCCATCACTACAAATCGAATTCGACACAGCACTACCCGACTCTGTCTGCATCCACGGCAACCGCCTATTCCTCATGCACAGCCTGCGAGAGGTGCTCTACAACTCTGCCAAATACTCCGATGGAAAGCATATAGCTATGCGAGTATCAGAAACAGACGAATACGTTCAGTTTGTCATCGAAGATACAGGAACAGGCATACCACAGGAACACCGAGACAAGATATTCGAGCCATTCCAGAAAATCGACGAATTGTCCGAAGGATTGGGATTGGGCCTCCCACTCGTACTACGCCATGTAACCCTTCTTGGAGGCACCCTCACGCTCGACAACGATTACTCCGACGGCTGTCGCTTCATCATTCAATTACCCAAAGCAGGATTAACAACTCCCGAATCCTAAAGAACCAAAGCCTAATAAGCCCTATTCTCTTATTTTTCTCTATCTCATCTCTAAAAGAATCAAGGGACGGTTTTCTTCGAGCAAGCGTGGGTTATGCTCGGATAATGCTGGGTTATTGGAGAGGGGGGGAAAAATGAAGTGTTTTTCATCGAATCATCCGAGGAATTTGGCATACCGTATGTCGAAACGGTCCCACACTAGGACTGAAGCGGTCCCATACTGGGAATCAAACGGTCCCATACTGGGAATCAAACGGTCCCACACTGGGAATAAAAACAGGATGCCCAGACAAAGAATTGTTAGTATTCTTATTTTGGGCTGAAGACAGAAAAGAAGAAAGGAAGGCTGAAACCCTCCTCTCTGTATTTTTATAGTTAACCTTACATCACTCTATCACGTATGCTTTCAGCACTTTCATTTCTTTCAACGGGCGGTTGTTTTCATTGACGCGTGTCTTCTCAATGTCCAAGACGGTCTTCATACCCTCTACAACTTCTCCGAATACGGTATATTCTCCATCGAGCCAAGGAGCTCCGCCATAGGTGCGATAGTCGCGTGTCTGCTGATCGTTGAAGGGTGTTGGTGGGTTCTCTGACGTCTCAAAGACAGCATCGTCGTGGAGTTTCTCGAGCAAGTTGCTCAACCCCTTCGTGTCGCGTGCCTTACGGAGTGCTTCAAGCTTCTCTGCATTCTGTTCCACCCGCTTGGCGTACAGCAGCTCTGCGGCCTGTTGGGTGCGTGCAGCATGGAGTTCGCGCAGTTGGTCGTCGTTGAATGAGCGTCCTGTCACGATGTAGAACTGATAGTGGTCGGACTTCTTTTCGGGGTTGACATCATCGCCTTCGCGAGCAGCTGCCACCATACCACGCTTGTGATAATATTTCGGATAGATAATTTCTGCGGGTATCCATTCCGATGGATCAGGAGCGAGTGTGTCACCATTTGTATCAAACTGGATGGGTTGCTCACCTGTTTGAATCATGAAGTTGCGGATGATACGATGCCACATGACTCCATCGTACTTCCCTTCTTTGACATTACGAATGAAGTTGTCACGATGGAGCGGTGTGTCATTATAGAGTTTGATGCGTATGTTGCCTGCTGTGGTTTCCAGCATCACTTCGGTTTCCTTTTCACCTGTCTGCCCACTACATGACATAAAGGTGAAAAGTACGGCGAAGAGTCCTATGAATATCTTAGTGTTCATCTTGTACGTATTCATTGACGGGTGCTGCTGTTGGCAGGTTCTCATGAAGGGTCAAGTAAGCACAACCCTCTACAAACAATGCAAACGGAATAGCAAAATATATTCCGATGCAGCAGAGCAAGATACCTATCAGTATGATTCCAAACTCAGTGATTTGTAAGCCTAACACGCTCCAGAAATTGCCCTTTGTCATGTTCCAGCTTGCAGAGAGAGCGTCGCCAATTCCTGCTTCAGGATGATCGAGGATGTACCAATCTGCGAAAGCCAGACGGGTAGCGAAGAAAATACCTGGGAGGATGCAGAGAACTGTACCAACCATGATGATAAGTCCCACTAGGAGGTTCACTGCAAAATATTTCAGATAGGTCATTACAGACATCTTGAATCCTTCGAACGACACCTTGACCATGATGCCGCGAATAAGTTTCAGGAGTGTAGCAGTGAAGCCTGCATAGAAAATAATGTAAAGGATGTAAAGAATGGTAGATACAATATTGCTGAGGACGGAAGGGGAATATGCGTCCATCATTTTCTGTAGGCTATTCATATCTTGTGATTGGACAGCCTTCATATTAGCCCAGAAGTCTTGTGGAACAGCCAAAGAATTAATCATACCGGTTAGAATGCTAAATCCAAAAATAATGGCTGCAAGCAAAAGTCCGTGTTTTTTAGCAAATTCCCAACCTTGGGAAACTGCATCTGATACTGATAATGATCTCATAATTTCAAAAATTTTTATAGTTAATAATTACTTCCATTTAAGATATGCCGCCAAACCCAAGAGGACAACAATGAACAGCCCCAAAATGATATACGAAGCGATTGGGCTATGTTTTTCGACAGGTTCATCACTCAATCCACGCAAGCGGTTGACAGCCTCCACCTTATGCATCAGGTAGTCGATAGTGCGTTGGTCGGGACTTACGCTGAAGGTCTCAGTACGATCGATGGGCAGCAGTGATTTCACCTCTTCGATTGAATAGCCGTTATAATTGCTTGATGGAGGCAACAGCATCAAACTGATTTCGACATTCTTGGTTCTGCACACTGCTTCGAGGTCATCCCTTACTGCAGAATAGAGTACAGGATTGAGACGCGCATCGCCTCCGACAGGATCTTCATTGAAGAAGTCAGACAGAATGAAGGCTCGCACATATCGGCTGTTGCTGTGTTTGATGAGCGAATCCAACACTTGCAGCATACATCCCAAATCGCTATACTGATAGAAGTCGGCATCTACGACGTCGTCTTTCGTTGCAACCGTTTTGGCGAAATTATACACACGGAGTGCATCTCGCTTTGTTGCAGCAACATAGAATGTGTCGATTGCATGCTGAATACCTTTTAAATAAATGTTATACTCGCCCGACACATCAACCAGCAACAGATAGTCGACTTTCTCCACCTGTGCCTTAGCCACCTGACCAAACGTTGTAAGCCAAAGCAACAACATTCCCGCAAAAATCCTCAATTGGTTGTTCTTCATTTTCTTTTGTTCTGTTTCAGTGGACAAAGTTAGCACAAACTCGGAAAATGACCAAATAAATCATTGAGATTTGTCAGTAATTGGCATAGATTTTTGTGTTTATGACCGACAATGTGGCAGAATTGGCAGAAAAAAAATAATTGGCATCTGATTTGCGGAAAAAGAAATTGGTAAGTCGTCGAAGCGTTGAATCATCGGAAAGTTGAAGACGAAAGTAAACAGAATAATAACAATAAAATAGTAATAAGATTATGGGAAAGATTATTGGAATTGACTTAGGAACCACAAATTCATGTGTTTCTGTATTCGAAGGCAACGAACCAGTTGTCATCGCAAATAGCGAAGGAAAGCGTACCACTCCTTCAATCGTAGGATTCGTTGACGGAGGTGAACGCAAAGTGGGCGACCCTGCAAAGCGTCAGGCTATCACTAACCCAAAGCGTACGGTGTTCTCTATCAAGCGTTTCATGGGTGAGACCTACGACCAGGTACAGCAGGAAATCGCACGTGTACCTTATTCAGTAAAGAAAGGCGACAACAACACTCCACGTGTTGACATCGACGGACGTCTCTATACTCCACAGGAGATTTCTGCTATGATTCTTCAGAAGATGAAGAAGACTGCAGAGGACTATCTGGGACAGGAAGTGACAGAAGCAGTCATCACCGTTCCTGCTTACTTCTCTGACTCTCAGCGTCAGGCTACGAAGGAAGCTGGACAGATTGCAGGTCTCGACGTAAAGCGTATCGTAAACGAGCCAACAGCAGCTGCACTTGCATATGGTATCGATAAGGCAAACAAAGATATGAAGATTGCCGTATTCGACCTCGGTGGTGGTACGTTCGATATTTCAATCCTCGAATTCGGAGGCGGAGTGTTCGAAGTGCTCTCTACCAATGGTAACACCCACTTGGGAGGTGATGACTTCGACCAAGTAATCATCGACTGGATGGCATCAGAGTTCAAGGCAGAAGAAGGTGTAGACCTTACACTCGATCCAATGGCTATGCAACGTCTGAAGGAAGCTGCTGAGAAGGCAAAGATTGAACTCTCAAGCTCTTCACAGACAGAAATCAACCTGCCATACATCACCGTTGCAAGCGGTATGCCAAAGCACCTTGTAAAAACCCTCACTCGTGCTAAATTCGAATCATTGGCTCACAACCTGATTCAGGCTTGTCTCGAACCATGTAAGAACGCTATCCGCGATGCCGGCATCAGCACATCAGATATCAATGAGGTAATCCTTGTGGGAGGTTCTACACGTATCCCTGCTGTGCAGAAGATTGTTGAGGACTACTTCGGCAAAGTACCTTCAAAGGGCGTGAACCCAGACGAGGTAGTTGCAGTAGGTGCAGCCATTCAAGGAGCCATCCTTAATAAAGAAGAAGGTGTAGGCGACATCGTCCTCCTCGACGTAACTCCATTGTCAATGGGTATTGAAACCCTCGGAGGTGTGATGACAAAACTCATCGATGCCAACACTACCATTCCTTGCAAGAAGAGTGAAGTATTCTCAACCGCAGCCGACAACCAGACAGAGGTAACCATTCGCGTGCTTCAGGGCGAGCGACCAATGGCCAACCAGAACAAGCAGATTGGAATCTTCAACCTCACAGGTATCGCACCAGCACGTCGAGGCATTCCACAGATTGAAGTGTCGTTCGACATCGATGCAAATGGTATCCTCAACGTAAGCGCAAAGGATAAAGCAACAGGTAAGGAGCAGTCTATCCGCATCGAAGCCTCTTCAGGATTGTCAGAGGACGAAATCAACCGCATGAAAGCAGAAGCAGAAGCTAATGCAGAAGCAGATAAGAAGGAACGTGAGCGCGTTGACAAGCTCAACCAGGCAGACTCTATGATTTTCTCAACAGAGAACTTCCTGAAGGAGAATGGCGACAAACTCCCAGCCGACCAGCGTCCAGCCATCGATGCAGCTCTCAACAAACTGAAAGATGCGCACAAGGCACAAGACGTAAATGCCATCGATGCAGCAATTAACGAACTGAACAATGTTATGCAGGCTGCCAGCCAGCAGATGTACTCACAGGCAGGTGGTCAGCAGGCAGGACCAGGAGCCGGAGCAGGCTTCAATGGAGGAGCACAAGGAGGTCAGCAGACTTCACAAGGCACAAGTACTGACGACGTTCAAGATGCTGACTTCGAGGAGGTCAAATGAGACGCATAAGTAAAGACATAACAAAACACTATCAAATGGCGTGTAGCTCAATGAGTTACACGCCATTTGCTT
>CACZXN010000052.1 GCA_902785075.1 uncultured Bacteroidales bacterium
GACCCACCCCCGTACCCCTCCCTTCTCTCTCCCCTTGGGGGGAGTGCGAAGGGGGAGAAATCCGTTCTTGTCCCCCCTCAGTCCCCCAACGGGGGAAGATGGGGGGAGTAAAATGTGAGAATATGTAAATTGCTAAATAATTCAATCGTAAATAAATAGTGAATCGTAAATCGTCAAATCGTCAATAAATCATTTTGTTGTTTACATACGTGCTTTTTGCTTTTCTCCAGCTCCTGAGCCACGATACTTGCTATGTGCTTCGTTGAACTTCCACACAAGATTGACCATGAACAGGCGACGGGCTGGATTAGATGCGGTCAACTCACGCATACCAAATATGGTGGTTTCGCCTTTATTGGAATTGAACGGATCGTAGCACCTGAAGTCGAGGGTGAGCACTCCTAGCTTACGAAGGTCCACATCGCGTTGAATTCCTATGTTTGAATTGAACCTCGATCGGGTAACTCGGTAGTTGTCGTAGTCGCCTTTACTTGACCATGAGAGGGTTGCATTCATGCGGAAGTCGTGTGGCAACTCAAGGTCGTTCTGCCATGAGAGGGAGAAGAACGGACGGGATAGTGTCAGCATGGATCCATCGGCTGTCGGTGTCTTGTAGTTCTGGAAGATGGCATAAGCGGCAAAGGTTGGATGCCATACGATGTTGTGCCCAGCCACCTTGAAGTTGAATGTAGGTCGATACGACGGTGTGATGGCAAGGCGGTCATAGTCTTCATTGGTGTTGATAGGCCGCACAAGGCTAACAAGCGGATCTGCCGAACCTGGATAGGGTTCTGTGGACATGGTCTCGGAGTCGGTGATTCGTGCATAGTTGACACTGAGATTCAATTGCTTGTACGCTGCATTGAACACAAGACTATGCTGGTAGGTTGGCTTGAGGTAGGGATTTCCGCTTTGGTAGGTGTAGCGGTTGATGTAGACGGTGGAGCTGGTGAGGCTTCCATAGTTCGGACGCTCGATATCACGTCGGTATGAGAGACTGAGTTGCAGATTGCGGATGGGAAGGGACAGGACTGCGGTGGGGAACCAGTCGCCATAGCTGCGACACACCTCATCCTCGCGAACACCAAAATTGTAGTAGTCGTTCTTCAGATGCTCGTATCGAAGGCCCACTTGTGCATAGAGGGGACCGAACATTCGACCATACTCCATGAACGCAGCAGCACTTGTTTCGTTGATTTCGGTATCTGTGGTCTTGACGGGCACAGCATCGGTCGCCATGAAGTCGTATGCATCGGTACGATGGTTGTGCGAGTATTCACCTCCGAGCGAGAGGTTTCCCTTCCATACGGGGTAACCCAGTATGAGTTTCGTTGCCCAGAAATTGTTGGCGCTGAGTGTATTGCTCTGGATGGACCGAGGTGTAGTGGGTGAGTTATTTGCCAAGCTAGTGGTCTCCGTAGTGGTGCCAGGCGACTTGGTGTCGTCGAAGAGACCATCCACATTGAAGTCGATACTCAGCTTCTTCACCTTTCCATTATAATAGGCATTGAAGATATGCTTGCTCGAATGCTCTTTTTGGACGACATAGCTTTCTGAGTGCTCCGAGAAGTTGCCGTTCACGTAATTGTCGGTGATAAACAAGTCGGAAAAGTCTTCTTCTGGTTCGCGGTCGAACTGATAGTATGCACCGAAGCTATGGTTGTCGTCGAGCATGTAGTTGACCTGTAACTGCGGTATGATAGCTGTCGATTTCATCGTTGCATCCTGTGTAGAATAGCTGTCGTAACGGTCTGAGCCTACATAATAGAGGATATTGTTGCCTTGCAGCGACTTATTGTGTCCGTAGCGCGCAGCAGACAAAGATGCCGTGATGTCGAGACCTCCTTTGCGATAGTTCAGGTCGAAATTGTTCTGGATGGACGAACCGTACTGATAGAAATATGACGCATCCTCCTGAAAACTGAATCCATCACCCTGCGCTTTCTTCAGGGTAATGCGTACGACTGCCTTGGTCGATGCTGCATAGCGCGCACCTGGGTTCTGCACCACATCCACATATTGAATCTGATCGGCACGCAGACGTCCGAGTTCCTTCTGGTCGATCACCTTACGACCATTGATATACACCTCAGCATCGCCACGACCCAGTACCTTCACTCCCCCATCGCGTTCCGATTCTACCGAAGGAATCCTCGACAGCGCATCACCCGCAGTCCCTGCCTTCTCGAGAACGGTTCCTTCAACAGTGGTACGCATCGCATCACCCTTTACAAATGTCTTGGGAAGCCCGCTTCGGACAGTTACTTCGCCCAGCAGTTGTGTATCTTCACGCATCGTGATGGTTAATCCGTTCGCTGCCTTTACATAGAGGGACTCATACCCTATGCACGTCAGTCGGAGCAGTCCCTCGCTATTATCGGTCAGGATACGGAACTCTCCCTGCTCGTTCGTCACGGCTCCTTGAACGAAGGTAGAATCGGGCATGGAAAGCAGCACCACATTCACAAACGGAAGAGGTGCACCTTGTTCGTCAATCACTTTTCCACTCACATCGAATGTCTTGGCTGTCATCGCTATCGACATCATCATAGCAGCCATCGCTGCCGTCAAATTCATGCAAATCGTTTTCATCTTGAAAAATTTAAACTGTTTGCCCATTTGACGCAGCAAGTGATGAAAAACTACAAGAAATAGAAAAAAAAGACCCCCTCTGTCTTTCAGACCTCTCCCCCTCTATGGGGAGGCTGTCCATTATACATTCTCTATTTTATTTGTATTTTTCAAAATCGATACAGGAATTTGCAGATGAGTCCTAATTATTCTTAAAATTACACATTATTTATAAGTAATAAGGAAGTTTTTGTTACCTTTGCAGCATGAAACGAATAAAGCCTACCCCTAACCCCTCCCTTCTCTCTCCCCTTGGGGGGAGTGCGAAGGGGGAGAAATCCGTTCTTGTCCCCCCTCAGTCCCCCAACGGGGGAAGACGAGGGGTATCAAAGAAATGGAGAATGATTGTGATGTGCGTCATCACAGCATGGGCTATACAGATATCAGGGCAGGAGGCCGAGACTTACAGACTTCCCTTCGACAATGTGATGGACTGCTGTATGATGCCCGATATGCTGCATGCGCTTATCACGACCCGCACTCCCCTGCTGAAGCCGGAATATGCGATTGTGCGTGACTTGAAGCAAGGCAAGAACTTGTGGAAAATAAACATGCAACGTGACATCGATATCTTAGCATCGCATGAGGGGGTCATCGTATATGGCCTGTTGGACGGAAAGAAACTGACGTTCAACCTGTATGAACTCACAAGCGGGAAAAAACGCTATGAGCTATCGATATTCCCGACATACATCAGCGATGAGGATGATGTGGTGATGGGGTATAAGATAACGGGAAGCAATGATATCATGTTTGGGACTAAGATAAGAAGAAGCAAACAGCTGGAATGCTATCGATTGTCGACTGGTGAGCTGATGTGGAAAGCCGATGCTGCTCCCAACAAATATGAAATATGGAATGACCACAAGAGGATTGCACCTCATCGAGTTGTTGCGATTGCTGAAGACCTGATACTGATTGATACAGAGAAAGGTGTCTTGAACCATCAACCGCTGAAGACTGTTATCAATTATGTGTCGTTAGATTCTAAGGTAGCAGCAGTATCTTCAGGTGGAACATCAATCGGTTTGAGTTTTGCAACAAGTAGAGGTATTTTCTCGTTTCGGATTGGACAACGAAATGCAATGGGACCAGGTTCGATAACCATTCCGCTAGGTAGCCAACTGGAAGCCATCAACTCGAATGTATTGACCAGTAACGATGCCATCTATGTGACCGACCGTAAGGGATTGTATTGCTACGACACAGAGCTGAACGAGAAGTGGACACATGAATTTCCTGCGAAAACAGCGTGTCATGCAGACATCCGTATGGTCAACGATACGTTGGTGATGTTGAACGAAGGATATGGTGTCTATGGAGACGGTTCATCTTTGTACAAAAACACACTTGTGACCGCAGGCAAGATGTTTTATGCGACATACAATCCACAGACTGGCGAAGAGAGCTCGTTCGACCCCATCAAGGGTGATTGGAATACAGACCAGTTCGGGGAGCATCTGACGTTGGAGACTGAGAATATCTTTGTACCTAATGCAGATGAAACAAAAATGGTTCCCGTAAGCCGTCCTGCCAAATCACTGGCCATCTACGACAGGAACGACCAACTGCTCGTGATTGACAACAACGATGAAACGATTGCTACAATCCCAGCCGATGAGGTGTACCACATCGTGGTGTCGGACGAACGACATCTGATCTATACCAATCAGAAGAAAGGGAACCACATCTATGTGACCGACCTCGAAAGAAACGTGCTACAGCACATTGAAGCAAATTACGTCAACCTAATGTTGCAGGACAACCAACTGGTGGTCAGCACAACGCAAGAAATAAGAATCATAAAACTATAAATAAAAACAGGAAACGTATGAAGAAATTATTATTGATGATGATGGCTGCCATGATGGTTTGTGTGGTAGCTTGTAAAGACGAAGATGCTATCGGAGAGGCTCCTGAGATTGAGAGCATCGAACTGATACCTAGTACTTGCCATCCTGGCGATACGGTACTGATGAAGGTACACTTCAACCCTAGCCAAAAGGGGGCGTACTTCTATTTTACAGAATACGTTATCGGCAATATCAAACCGTTATCAGCTACAAAGAAAGACCCCACAAGGGGCATCCTTCTGGGCTATGACGAACCGACCATCAAGTGTCAGGCTGCTGACTCTGCAGGCGTGTACAACGTCAGTTTCAAAGGAAAAATCAGTTACTCTGGCAACAAGGTAGTCGTGGGCAAGGATTCGAAAGGAAACAAAATCATTGCTGACGGACAGTTGTATGGCGAAACAAATACAGTTAAAGCAAGGCTGACGGTTAAGTAAGAAGACCATCCCCCTTACCCCTCCCTTCTCTCTCCCCTTGGGGGGAGTGCGAAGGGGGAGAAATCCGTTCTTGTCCCCCCTCAGTCCCCCAATGGGGGAAGACGGGGGGAGTATAAACTAATAAACTAAACTAGAAACATGAAACTAAATTATCTATTACTCCTACTGCTTTGCAGCATCTCGACAAAGAGTTTTGCTGCTGCACCCGACTCGGTTTTCATCTTCACCTACGCTATTCCTCAGGACCCGCATAAAGGTATTCATATTGCCTACAGCGCTGATGGGAAAAGCTGGAAGGCGATTGGACAGGATCAGTCGTTCGTATCGAGCGACTTCGGTAGCTGGGGCAGCCAGAAGCGCATGTTCCACCCAAGTGTCATCAAGGATGGCGATCGATGGTATGCTGTGTGGCAGGTGAACGACAACACTAACCAGTTTGCAACCACATGGAGCGACAAACTCTCAGTTTGGAAACCGCAGGACTATCCTTACGTTGAGACACCTAACGTGATTGCCCCCATGCTTTCGAAACGAGGTGGCCAGTTTATCGTAACTTATAAGACGAAAGATAATAAGGTGTATCAAGTTGAGAGTAGCGACTTCAAGAAATGGTCGAAGGCTCACGAGGTGAGTACATACGTATCAAACGAAAAGAAAGTCAAGGTGGGAGGAACGGAACACGAAGGATGCATCACTCGTGCCCCTTGGTCGCTAATTGAGAACCTCATCAACAAAGGAGATGCAACCACGCTACGCAATCGTCAGTATGGCGAACGCATGAACGACGATGGGAACCGATTCCGCGACCTAAAGACCGTAGAAGCATCGATGGTGCTCAACTATAGCGACTCGAAGGCCATCAGTCCTAACCTCATGGGTATTTTCTTCGAAGACATCAGCTACGCAGCCGATGGAGGTCTGTATGCTGAACAGATTCGCAATCGCGACTTCGAATTCACCAACCTCGATCGTGGCGAATGGAACGCAAAGTCGTTCTGGGCCCTTGTAGGCGAAGGGACGGATTGGACGATTGCAACAGACAACCCTATCCACAAGAACAACTCGCACTATGCTGTGCTCACTACCACAAAAGTAGGTGCCTCGTTGCAGAACGAAGGAAATGACGGCATCGTGGTTCGTAAAGGCGACAAATACAACCTCACCATATTCCTCAAGAAAATGGAAGGAGCGGGAAAGGTTCGTGTACGCATAATCGATGGGAACACCACCCTTGCAGAAACAACCTTGACTGCCGCAACAGGATGGAAACCTCAGCAAGCCGTGCTGACAGCAAAGGCTGATTGTGACAAGGCAAAACTGGCTGTGGAACCATTGCAGACAGGAAAAGTAGCGGTTGACTTCGTAAGCCTTTTCCCACAGAAAACATTCAAGAATCGCCAGAACGGACTTCGTCAGGACCTTGCTCAACTATTGGCCGACATGAAACCCAAGTTCATCCGATTCCCTGGAGGATGCGTCAGTCACGGTCAGGGCATCGATAACATGTATCGTTGGATCTACACGGTCGGTCCGCTTTGGGAACGCAAGCAGATTTCAAACATCTGGAACTACCATCAATCGATGGGACTTGGCTTCTATGAATACTTCCAGTTCTGTGAAGATATAGGTGCAGAGCCACTCCCCGTATTGCCAGCAGGCGTACCTTGCCAGAACTCAGCCCGCAACGGACATGGTCAGCAAGGCGGACTTCCGTTTGCTGGGGAGGACTTCAAAGTGAAGGTGTACGACAATCCTCCTACGATGGAAGAATATCTGCAGGAACTGCTGAACCTCATCGAATGGGCAAATGGCGACCCAAAGACCTCGAAGTGGGCGAAGATGAGAGCTGACGCAGGACATCCGAAACCTTTCAACCTAAAATATCTGGGTGTAGGCAATGAAGACCTGATTTCAGACGTATTTACCGAACGATTCAACTATCTCAATCGTGGCATTAAGGCCAAGTATCCTAACATTCAGGTCGTAGGAACCGTAGGACCTTTCTTCGAAGGAAGCGACTATGAGTTCGGATGGCAATTGGCACGAAAGGAGAATGTGGATATCGTGGACGAACACTATTACGTAGATCCAGGATGGTATATCCATAATCAGGATTTCTACGACCGTTACGACCGTAATGGTACAAAAGTATATCTGGGAGAATGGGCAAGTAGAGGAAACAAATGGGAGAACGCACTTGTGGAAGCGCTCCACATGACCAACCTCGAACGCAACGCCGATGTAGTCGTGATGTCGTCATACGCTCCACTATTCTGCAAGGACGGACACTCAAACTGGAATCCAGACCTTATTTATTTTAACAACACAAGTGTTCGCCCAACTCCTGGATACTATGTCCAGAAGGCATTCGGAGTGAACAACGGAGTGGAATACATTCCGACAGCCCTCAACGTGAAAGGCAATCAAGACGTACAACTGCGAGTGAACGCATCCGTAGTGAAGGCAGAGAATGGCGACCTGATCGTGAAGATGGTGAACCTGCTACCTTCGGATGTGAAGATGACGATCAACTTTGGCAACCTCGACGGTTACGACTCCAAGAATGCTGTATGGAGCACAATGACAGGCAAGCCTGGCGATGGAGCTGTAACACCAACAGAAGCAACCAAAGCGATAGAGACATCTACGTCGTGTACACTCGCCAGCTACAGCTTCACAGTAATCAGAATCAAGAAGGCATCATAAAGCCACACAAGGCAAACGTGCCCTGCAAAACCTTATGAGTACAGATAGTTACATAAGTTCCCAACTTCACCCTCTCGACATAGAGGGTGAAATTGTTATACCTCATCGTTTCACCTATCCATTCCTCTACACTCCCCACCCGATAGCCGTCAAAGCATGCGAAGACCTGAAACGCTATCTACGTGAGAAACAAGAATGGCAAGAGGAAATCGGCCGAGGTAAGATGTTTGGGGTCTTAGTAGTAAAAGCGCCCACTATCAACTCTAAACCCACGGTTATTGACTCTAAACCCACGGTTATTGACTCTAAACCCACGGTTATCAATTCTAAACCCTCACCAGTCAACTCTCAACTATCAACCCTCCACTCCCTTTGGGCCTTTTCGGGCTTGCTCGATGGGAAGAACACACAAGAGGGGTTTGTGCCACCCGTATTCGACTTACAGAAATCGGACGAATACTTCCAACAGGAAGACGCTATCATCAGCCAAATGCCTGATGGAGAAGAAAAAAGCAATCGTTCGCGCGCCTTACAAATGTGGCTCTTCCGACAGTTCAACTTCCTGAATGCTCAAGGCAGGCAGATGAATCTCTGCGACATTTTCGACAAGGAAACGTGTCGCATACCGCCATCGGGAGCAGGCGAATGTTGTGCACCCAAGTTGTTGCAATATGCATACGCAAACGGACTTTATCCTGTTTGTATGGCTGAATTCTGGTTGGGAGTATCACCCAAGGGCGAAATACGCTACGATGGAGCGTATTATCCTGCCTGTCAATCGAAATGCAAACCTATATTGCGCCACATGCTTCAGGGACTTGAAGTGGACGAACATCCCCTCGTGCCTATGATGCGCGAGAAAGCCAAAGAGATGCGTATCATCTACGATGACGAATACCTATTGGCTGTATTCAAACCTGCAGGCATGCTGGCTGTACGGGGTAATGTGGATGCTCCAAGTGTAGAGTCAGTTATTCAAGAAACCTATCCTGGTGTGAGTGGTCCCCTCATTGTTCATCGACTCGATATGGATACATCGGGCATCATGATTATCGCAAAAAACAAAGAAACGCACAAAGCACTACAGATTCAGTTCTATAAGCACGAAATCCGAAAACGATATATCGCATTGTTGGATGGAGTTGTACGTGACGATAAAGGCACCATCGCATTACCCTTGTCGCCTAATGCGTCAGACCGTCCACGTCAGATGGTGAATCACGAACACGGAAAGCCTGCAATCACAGATTACGAAGTATTGGAACGAAAAGACGGAAAGACACTCGTAGCCTTCTACCCTCTCACAGGGCGCACACACCAACTACGCGTTCATGCAGCTTCGGATGAAGGCTTAGGTTGTCCAATCATTGGGGACAGGCTGTATGCACCTTCCAAGAACTATCAACCCTCAACTCTAAACTCTAAACTATCAACTCTAAACTCTCAACTCCCGCCCCGTCTCATGCTTCATGCAGAGTCGATAGAATTTACACATCCCGTTACAGGCAAGCAGATCCGCCTATATGAGCCTGCTCCTTGTTGGTCATGATATCTAACACACAGCGATCGGTCTCGTTCATTGCATCTTTACCTATCTTGGTAAGATTGTGGATGCTGCGGTCCACATCGTCGTCGATGATGCCCTCGGTACTGCTGACACATTCACCACTGACGGCGAGCATGGCTGAGAGGACGGCTGTGGATACGCCACTCGCCAGTTTCAGGGCGCAACTGGGCTTAGCACCATCGCATATCATGCCGCTGAGGTTCGCAATCATATTCTTCACAGAAGCACAAACTTGTTCGTAACCTCCTCCCATCAAATAGGTGATACCGCAACTGCTACCAGTCGATGCAACCACGCATCCACAAAGTGCAGACAACTTACCCAGACTTTGTTTGATATAGATAGCAGCTAAATGGCTCAGCATCAAAGCTCGTGTCAGTTCCTCATCCGTATTATGATTCTCTTTTGCAAACGTAACCACAGGCAATGTTGCGCAGATACCCTGATTACCACTTCCTGAGTTACTCATCACAGGAATCATCGCTCCTGCCATTCGGGCATCACAAGCACAAGCGGTTGTAGAGATGATATGCGAGAAAATCGAGTCGCCCATAATCCCTTTACCCAAAGGACGAGTCAGTGTTTTACCCAACATGTGACCATAGTTACCATGAAGTGACTTCTCTGCTGCTGCTTCGTTGAGACGTTGAGCATCATTGATAAAGGCAATTTCTTCGAGTGGAGCAGTCATCGCAAAGTCGTAAACCTTACGTAGCGACAACCAACTGTCATCCACTTCTTCACTCTCTTCGCCCTCACTCGTTTGACAATCCATCAACACCTCATCACCCTTTGAAAGATATACAAAGTTCGTATGCTCTCCGCTAATAATGGCAGAAGCAGTCGAACCGTCCTTCGCTGTCACAATGATTTCCACATATAGTTTTTCTGTGATTCCCGATTTTAATTTGATATCTATTGGATGAGTAGCTATATAGTGCCGACCTTGTTCCACAGCTTTATCGTCCACATCCTTCAACACCTCCAATTGGTATGCTGACCGTCCACAGATGGCACCCAGAGCAATTGCAATAGGTAGTCCTATCATGCCCGTATTGGGAATACCCACACCCATCGCATTCTTCAGTATGTTGGCACTCAGCAACACATCAATCCGCTCAGGCATCTGCCCAAGTGTCTCAGTAGCTTTAGCCACACAAAGTGCAACAGCAATCGGTTCGGTACAACCTACGGCAGGTACTACCTCACGTTTAACCAATTGAACGAAACGCGCCCTTTCTTCTTTTGTCATAGTATCACATCTAATAGAATCGATTATACTTCCGTATTTGTTTTGTATCACAAAACCCACTTTCATCAGTCGGGATGAGGCGACTTGAACGCCCGACCCCTACGTCCCGAACGTAGTGCGCTACCAACTGCGCTACATCCCGCTGATTCGAAAGCGAGTGCAAAGATACGAAAATTATTTTTATTGTAGAATTTATATTGAATAATAATGTCTTTTATCGATTTTTTTTCGTAATTTTGCAGCGTAAATACAAAAATAAGATATTATGTTTTCAGGAATTGTAGAAGAATGTGCAACAGTTGTTGCAATCGAGCACGAATTAGAGAATGTACATTTCACGATGAAGTGTTCGTTCGTGGATGAATTAAAGATTGATCAGAGTGTAGCTCACAACGGAGTTTGCCTCACGGTTGTCAAGATAGAGAACGGCAGCTATGTCGTTACTGCTATGAAGGAAACTTTGGATCGCAGCAATCTGGGAGACTTGAAGGTTGGCGACGAAGTGAACGTAGAGCGTAGCATGATGATGAACGGACGTCTTGATGGTCATATCGTCCAAGGGCATGTTGACCAAACGGCAGTATGTACAGCAGTAGAGGATGCTCAGGGCAGTTGGACATATACCTTCAAATATCAGTTTGATCAGGAAATGGCGCGTCGTGGATACATCACAGTTGATAAGGGATCAGTTACTGTGAACGGAGTGAGTCTGACGGTTTGCAACCCAGACAATGATACCTTCCAGGTGAACATCATCCCTTATACCTATGATAATACCAATTTTCATGCTATCAAAGTGGGTACAAAGGTAAACATAGAATTCGACATACTCGGCAAATATATCAGCCGTTATGCAGAATTACTGAAATAAAACTTAAAAAATATTCTGATTGATACAGTCAACCACCTTTTGGATTTCCTCGTCAGTCATTTGAGGACTTAACGGCAAACTCAACTCATCGTCGGCCCAATGATCTGATATTGGAAGGCGCAGATGAGCATAGGCGGAATACGACTTTTGCTTATGAATCGGTATCGGGTAATGAATCAAAGTCTCGATACCGTTTTCTTGTAGTAACTGACGCAGATAGTTACGATTCTTACACTTGATAGCATATACATGATAAACATGGCTGTTATTAGTAGTATCAGGCAAGAGTTCAACTGCAGGATGGCAGATATGGGTTGAGTAATAGTGTGCTATCTCTATTCTACGCGTGTTGTCTCTGTCCAGTCGTTGTAACTTCACAGAAAGCACAGCAGCCTGCAATTCGTCAAGACGGCTGTTGAATCCCATATAGTCGTGTACATACTTCTCTGTCTGCCCGTAGTTTGTAATTGAACGTACTAAAGTTGCAAGCTCCTTATTATTTGTAGTTACAGCACCTCCATCGCCCAAACATCCGAGGTTCTTTGCTGGATAGAAACTAAAAGCAGCTGCATCACCATTATTACCTGCACGTTTGCCAAAGAGCGTTGACAGCTGGAGTCCTGAATTCGAATTATAAATCGCTCCATGAGCCTGACAAGCATCTTCCAACACCTTCAGTTTATGTTTATGGGCTATCTTATTAATGGCATCCATATTACACATAAGTCCGTAGAGATGAACTGGAATGATGGCGCGAGTAAGTGGAGTAATCAATCGTTCCAATTGGGTTTCATCCATTGTGGGAACTTCCAAATGCGGTTCGCACAACACGGGTTTCAATCCAGTTCTCGAAACCGCTAAAGCTGTAGCAATAAAGGTATTATCTGGCAAGATGACCTCATCGCCGTCTTTCCAACCGTACATGAGTTTCCAAGCGGTTAGCACAGCAGTAAGCGCATCAAGTCCGTTACCCACACCTATACAATAAGTTACACCAGTATAAGCGGCAAATTCTTTCTCAAACTGCTCCACCTCACGGCCCTTGAGATACCAGCCAGATTGAGTCACCCGACTTACTGCGTTCCTCAAATCGTCTCCGTAGGAGGCATTTACACGTTTCAGGTCGTAATAGCTTACCATATATTTTATTCGCTTATCAATAACTTTCCGTCAGCTGTCATACCCTCTGCAGAGATGAAGAATTCCTTGGCTGACGAATTGTTGTAAAATTCCACCTTTGCCTTTCCGTCTTGGTCGGTCTTCACGTTTGCATCCCAGAAAAGGGTGCGTCTGAAGTCTTCCGTTGGGGGCAATATGCTATAGTCTTCCATCTCGAACTTCGTCGGCATGTTATATCCGTAGAAGTGTGATTTGCGCAAACCTTTTGTCTTGAAATAGAAGAGAGGATGCGTATATACGAAAGCAATCACAGGATTTGCACCCATCAGGTCGGTCGATTGTATGTAGTCGTTCAGCACGGTGAGATTCTCTGTGAAATAAACCGACTTGGCTTCGTTGAGAAACTCTGGACGTTCCAAGATACCTGTGTCATTATTGGTTTTTGTGAACGTCAGTCTTGTTCCTTTATAACCGGAAATGCAACAGAACATATTGTTGACAATCCACACGATTGGGCGTCTATCGTACATCAGACCGTTATCGCTACCAAAGACTGGTTTCTCACCTGATTTTGACAAGAGGGTCTCCTTATAGTGTTCAGGACTTGATCCGTGTTCGTCTGCCTCCTTTGCAAGATTCAACACCTTTCCTGCATTTGCATCAGCTACTCCTATCTCTGTCGGCTGAACAAAAATCTGATGCGAAGGCAATGGGTCTGCCACACCGTCAATCAGGCTATTCTTACTTTTGAGCCAAGTATCGAAAGTCGGCAGTTCCTCGCCCCTATCAGCAATTTCGTCTGCATAGGTGTCACAATCGTAATAGACCGAAGCTTTGCTTTGCGCCCAATCCTCATCGTACCAGCTCACATGTAGATCGCCTAATATGCGTCGGGTCTTCACCTTCACAGTAGGCAAGACATGTACTTTCTTGGTGATGCTCACAAACTCTTCTTCCTTTTCCTCCTGATTGTTCTTAAAGAAATTGCACTCACCTACCGGTAACATCTCTGTCTCGTAGGGAGAGAGGAGTCGCATAGCAGGCGAGAAATGGCGATCGATTGCTATGACGTAGTTCTGTGCTTCACCTTCCTTCTCCGACTTGATTTGCAAAGCCCAGTCTCCGCTGCAATCTGGCAATTTGAACGAGTAGCGTCCAAGACTGTCTGTCTTTGCCTTTCCCGACATCGATTGTCCGTCTCGGTTGAAAAGTGTCATGCTCAGGTCAACATTCCCCACATCACGTTTCTTGCTCTTCGATGTCAACTGCCCGAATATATAGAGTCCGTCTTCGTTGGGTTCCACTTTATCAAGCACCTTCTGTCCTGACATCAGTTGCCAGTCATAGCGTCTCCATCCCTGAGTCATCATCAGCAAGTCCGCAGCTCGTCTGTGAGGAACATCATCAGCCTCAAAATAATAGTCGGGTGAATCAATATAACCGCTCACCTCACTCGACAGCAACATCCAAGTCTTCATATTACCTTCCTTTCCGTTGGTCATCGTAGCTGCATCCATTGCAGAAAAGGAAATAGACGAGTTTGGTGCTGCCTGTAAATCGAGTTCAACCTTGCAACAAGGCGAAAGCGAACGCAGATTGGTTGTTACAAAGATGCTATCGGATTCCGACGCAAAAGGCATCAGGAAGAACAGGCGTTCTGCAAGAATACGTCCTTCAGAGTTGAACAGCGTAAACTGACTCACCCCAGCTGGTAAGGACAACTTTTCGAACCGTTTCACGAAGAATGGTTGAGCCGTCATTGTGTCGCAGTCAAGAATGGTACCATTATGCATCAACACATATCCCAGCAAACGTCCTTGAATGCCCGAAGTAGAATGTATGGTTGCCGTAATCTCTGTGTCGTCCATCATGTCGAGCGTCAGCACACAACCTTCTTCCTTTGCTTCAGGCAGCTTATATTCTCTCATCTTGCCCTTCTCGTCAGGCAGTTGAACATAAAGCGGTTCAGGCATCAGCATCGGGCAAACCTCAAAAACTCCTCGTCCGGTTTCGTCAGTCTCAACAGCTCCTAACTTCTGCTTTTGAGCATTAAGCAGCGAGCCTTTCACAGCCACACGTTTGCCTTCTTTATTTGTAACGGTAAAAGCTACCCGACTCGTCAGCCCTTTCACCAAGTCGCCTCCCTCAGGATAGAATTTCACACTATTCATCTCCAGATCTGTCGTCGATTCGGCAACCTTTCCATCCTCATCAACACGCGTGTTGGGTAATCGATGTCTGAAACTCACCTTATCAATTACCGCATTAGAATAGTTTCCTTCAACCTTTGGTTTGTTGAAAATGGGGAACACTCTGCTGAAAGCAGCTGAAGTACCCCAGTTCGACATATATCTGGTAAAAGCCCGAACTTCATAGAAACCACTTGCACCAACGATACTATCCAGTTTGATATCTCCATCAGCGATACCATCCACGACCTTCAGCGTGCGGCGTTCGCATACGTCACCAATTGGATTTACAAGTTCCACATACAATACAGAGCTGATGTTTGACGGACGATCTGAATCCATTCGCTTCACATAAGCTTTGAATCTTATGGTCTCACCCTTGAAATATCCTGTATTGTCAAAATGCAAATATACCTTCTCTTGTGGCGCAGCTTTATTAAAACGCATCGCTCGTTGCATGTATGCCAATAATTGATTATAGTCTCCACTCTCTGACTGAGCTTTCAGCGTAGTTGTCCCAATAACGAAAAGGCCGATGAACATCGACAACAAAGTGTGTTTCATGAAGAAAGATGTTTGTCCCATTACAAATCAATTAAGTTTCAATTCTATTGAATTGACCATTTATTTCCCAAATAGTTTAATCTGCACATGACAAGACTGATTGTTCCACTCGTCATTCACTCTTCTTCCCCAACCCTTAGCTGCAACAAATCTTCGTAGGTTCCGTTAAACACGTTCACATCTACCTCTCCCTTGATACCGTCAACATGTCCACGATCTGAATGCTGCCAGAATTTCCACTCACCTTTGTAGGACAATTTATCTACATAATAATGAGCAATCCAGAACGGATAACGGTCAAACTCGGGTGTGTTGAGATAGTCCTTTCTGAAGCTATACGAAGTGTAGAGAATGGGTGTTACCCCATAGTGTTTCTCTACATAATCCATCCATCGAAGCACATTCGTTCGCAACTGGGCAGCAGTAAGTCCGTCGCGTTTCTCTACATCCAATATGGGAGCCATGTCGGTAGGGTCGAGTTGTACAATCTTGCAAAAATGCTTGGCCTGAAGTATGGGGTCTGTCGAAGTAGAGAAGAAATGATAAGCTCCACGTACGAATCCGTTTCCTCGTGCATGATAGAAGTTCTGGTTGAAGTTCTCGTCGATGATGTTGGTTCCTTCTGTCGCCTTGATGAAGATGAACCGTATGGGCACACCATTGAGGTCCGCATTTCGCAGGCGGTCCCAGTCTATCTCGTCCTGATAGTGACTGATATCTATTCCTCTCACATCGCCTTCAGGATACACGATATCTCCGAATTTTGCTTGGATGACAAATGCATTATCCACGATAAGTTTCCCAATAAAGAACAGCAGGATAGCTGCTACGACAGCCAAGGTAGTCCATAAAGTGTAGGAGGTGACATGACGGAAAGGGGAAGAACTCGATTTCTTCCCCTTCCGTTTGTTTGTCGACTTTTTAGCCGCAGGCCGTTTCGACACTCTTTTTGTTTTCGTGACTGCAGGCTTAGCTGTCGGCATTTATTAGCAATGTTCGAGCTGAAGAGTCTTCGTAGGCTGATCGCACACTTCTGTTGGTCCCCAGTACTGTATAGGACCTGGATAGACGTATGCAGTCTCTTTTGCCCACATATCACGCTTCGAAGCGAAGAACTTGAATGGTGCTCCATCGAGTTCAACGAGAGCCTTACGGATAACAGGTTTCATCTTACCGTTACGCTTCTCCATGTTCATCATCATCGTGATAGGCACACCACCTGCAATCCACTCTGAAGCAGGAGCTGTGGTGTTGCGGATAACTGACATATAGCCAGTCTTGCCGTTTGCAATCAGACGAGATGCGTTGTAACCCAAAGAGTAGCAGTAGTCAGCATCGTAGTTGCTTGGAGCGGCACAACGTCCCTCGTAGCCGAAGAAGTGGTGCTGGGTTCCGAACTTACCTACATACTTGCCTTCCTTCTTCCATTGCTCGAGTTTCACGGCAACCATCGCTGAGAGCAGCTTCTCTGTCTCGATGAGCGATACTTGTACGTTTCCGTGAGGGTCGCGGTCGAGTGCCAACTGACGAGCCACACTGGTTGGGAGCGAGTTGAATACCTCGAGGTTCTCCTTTGAGATGTGAGTCTTCACGAAGTCAATCTGCTCGCTACGTCCAAGGTTCTGAGCCTCAGGAGTAGCAAGGATATCGTTGAGCTGAGCAATGAGTTTCTTGATTGCAGGGATGAACTCGATGAGTCCTTCTGGAATCAGCACGGTTCCGAAGTTATTACCCTCGGCAGCACGAGCAGCAACAGCCTGAGCAATGTAAGTCACAACGTCATCGAGACTCATGTTCTTTGCCTCCACTTCCTCGCTAATCAGACAGATGTTTGGCTGACACTGAAGGGCACACTCAAGTGCGATGTGAGATGCTGAACGTCCCATCAGCTTGATGAAGTGCCAATACTTACGAGCTGAGTTACAGTCACGCTGAATGTTACCAATCAGCTCGCTGTAAGTCTTACAAGCTGTATCGAATCCGAATGAAGTCTCAATCTGCTCGTTCTTCAAGTCGCCATCGATGGTCTTTGGACAACCGATTACCTGAACGCCATATTTCTTTGCTGCATAGTACTCAGCAAGCACGCAAGCGTTGGTGTTAGAGTCGTCACCACCGATGATAACGAGTGCCTTGATGCCAAGCTCGCGCAGAATCTGGATACCCTTCTCAAACTGATCGACCTCTTCGAGCTTGGTACGACCCGAACCGATGATGTCGAAACCACCAGTATTACGATACTCGTCCATCAGCTCTGGAGTAATCTCCATATACTTATGATCTACGAGACCACCAGGACCAAGAATGAAACCATAGAGTTTGTTAGCTGGGTTGAGCGACTTCACCCCGTCGAACAAACCAGAGATGACATTATGTCCACCAGGAGCCTGACCACCGCTGAGGATGATACCTACGTTGAAAGGCTCGAGAGGTTTCTGTTCACCTGCTTCGAACTCAATGACCGGCATGCCGTAAGTGTTAGGGAACAATGCCTTGATTTCTTCCTGATTGCCAACAGACTGAGTTGGCTTACCTTCTTTTGCAACAACAGGACCTAAGAGAGCCTTAGGCAGTTTTGGCTGATAAGCAGCACGTGCAATTTGTAATGCGCTTTTTTCCATAATAAATAATGTATGTTTGATGATTTTATTCTTGTTAACCAATGCTTAGTTTCACAAATTTCGTGCAAAGATACAAAATTTTTCTCAATTCATTAGTCATTATTCATAATTATTTTATATCTTTGCCCCGTAATAGTATTTACGATTTACGAATTGATGATTTTAAAATAACATATTTACTTTTAACTTCAATTTTAAAGACTATGGCAAAGAAAAGAATCGCAAAGAAGGGATTGCACTACCTCATGAGTGACCTGTTCACCGCAACGGTCATTGCAGCAGCCGACAAAAAAGCAGACATGGAAAAGGTGGCAACAACTCAGGAGAAGATACTGAAAGTCTATGGCGACTTCAACAGCAGACTGAGTAACTATGAGCGTAAGAATGCAAAAGCATTCTTCAAGCAGTACGAAACCGAACTCGCGAAAGAGATTGACAGCATTGCCGAAGCAATTGATGGAATCTTAAAATGATTAGCTTTGATACTTAAACCAAGAAAGGAGAGCCTCCAAGCCCTCCTTTCTTTGGTTCGTGATGACAGAAATCGCGTCAAATAGCATCAACTAAGTGTGACAATTGACCCTTATTATCCCACTTTTTGCCACCAAATTGGCCATTATGCCACATGATTCCCATCAATTGAGGTAAAAATGCTGAAATTCTACATCGCTCATTTATGCGCCAAGTACAGGGAAAAACATCGGAACCAAGGGGTTTTGCATGATTTTTGATGCTAAAAAAGCAGGATTTTGATACTTTCTGTCCCTTTGTCAAGTGTTGGAATCACGGTCGATGAGGATCAGAAACATCGTAATTCGTTGATTTTCTGCCATTTAGATAAATAATTGTCCCTTTATCAGTCTCAGTCTCAGAGTCTCAGTTGTTTTTTAAGGTATCCCATTCTTCCTTATTATATATTATATATTATATATAACTTATTATATAACAATAAGTTACAAGAA
>CACZXN010000053.1 GCA_902785075.1 uncultured Bacteroidales bacterium
TTGATGTCATACACCTGCATCTCTGGTTTCTTATATTCTTTCTTCTTCATTGTCGTGTCCTCCTTACTTTATAATAATCTTCTTACCATTATTGATATAAACACCCTTCTGAGCAGGTTTTCCATTGAGACGGCTACCGTCAATGCTGTACCATGCATCGCTGTCGAAGCGAACTTCGCCTGTGTTGGTATCCATCGTACCGATGGCTGTTACGATGCCTTCAGCATTCACGAGACGTACTGACAATCTTGAAGGAAGGACCTCGTCAGTTGCCGCACGTCTATTTGGAGCACTACTACCAGGAGCGGTGTACTTCAGATAAGCACGGAACGGAGCGATGCTTGCACCAGATGCAGCCTTTACGAAGTCGCCTGGATTGACAGTATATGAGCCAGGGTTGTAGCTCGTTGCTGCAAAACCATATACCGAGCCAATCTCGCTCGTGTTGTGTGTGCCGTCCCATTGCTTTGTAGCGTATGTTCCGATAAGATTCCACTTGCCACCAGTTACATCAGGATCGTCCACATCAGCTCCTGTAAGAACATAGGTGAAGTTCGAAGCGGTACCGTTGAAGCTTACCGCATCTACTGCAGGCATAAACATATACGGCGTGTTGGCTGTGAGTGAAGCGGCTGTGGCTGTCATTGTTACCGTCCAAGGACTTGTCGTCTTGTCGATTGCATTGAAGGTGTAGTACGTACCCTCACCCTGTGGTGTATAGTCGAACGGCAGGCAAACCGTCGATGCAACATTCTTTGTGAATGTACGCTTGTAAGTGATTTCTGCACTCGTGGCTGTGGTTAGTTTGCTGTAAAAATCGCTGTTGTTATCATTCAGCGTACAGATGACTTTTGCCACATTAGAGAATGGATCATTGCCCAAGGTAGTAACACTTGTCGGGATGGTGATGGTAGCGCCCGAGCAGCCTCTGAATGCTTCTGCACCGATGCTGGTGAGCGTAGATGGGAGTGTTACCGTAGCGACACTGCTATAGGTATTAATACTTCCCTGACTGCCAAAGGCATAGTTGGCAATGCTGGTGATGCCATCGCCGATACTGATGGAGGTGACATCGCTACAGTAGTAATTCCAAGGATACTTACCATAGGTGTCGGCTGCCTTCATCGCTTTATTACCATTTTCTGGAGTAGTAAGGGTGATGCTGAGCGCACCTTCATTCAAACTCCACGACAGTTCGTTGTCATCGCCCCATTTGCCGCTCGGATCAACAATCGTGAAGGTGGCAGTGGTGCTTCCTGCGTAGTTGCCCTTACCAACAATCTTCACCTCACATACGTCACCAACTTTGTCATCCCCTCCATCCCAATAACCACGGGTGTCTGGACTGGCGTATGAAATTGCTCCGAACTCATAGTCTGTGCCCAGTGTCAGCTTTGTTTCTCCGTCTATCACTTCCTCACCGATGAACGCAGTCAAATCACCAAACAAATAACTGATTTTGTTTGTTTTATAGTATGAGTTTGTGGCAGGGTTGAATCTGCCCAGCGTCTGATTAGGCACGGTAGCAATGCAGTTAGCGATGTTCTTGAGTTGCATGGTAGTAAACGTAGCAATCGGCGACCATAAGGACGTCTTACCACCCTTCACGCTCTGCACCTGACATCCGTATGTGGTGTTAGCGTCAAGTCCTGTAAGGGTAGTACTCATGTCTGTGATGTCGTTGACGGTCTGCCAGTCAGCGGAGGTGGTAATTTGGATATCGTCCAATCCGACTCCATAGCCATCGTTGTTAGTCATCTTAAAGCCTAGCTGGTAATCGGCGGCAAGGCCTGTCAGCGTAACCTCTTGGTTCGTCCAGGATCCATGTGCTTCCGTGGTGCTCCACAGTACGTTCCATGCACCTTCAGTGCCCACACGATAGTACACGCCGATGCCATCGATATGACTAACAGCAGCTCTGTTGATATACCAGAAAGAGAGTTTCAGACTTGTCTCCCCACTTAAATCCATGCTTGGGGTGATAAGGTATGTCTGGTTGCCTATATTAGAGGAAGAAGACGGAAACCTTGCATTTTTGTTGCCACTATGGCTGCCACGCTCAGTTTCATTGTCACCTGTTCCTATTGAAAAAAGACCAGTACCCTCTTTTGTCCATCCTTCGGGCATGCTACCACCTTCAAAGCCTTCAGTGAGGAACAGTTTTGTATATCTGACGTTATAACTATCGCCGTTGCCGTTCCAGCTGACGGTGGCGGTGTTGGTAGTGACGGTGCTCGCAGCCAAGTCAGTAACATTATCAGGATATTTACTGATGCTCACATTATCAATGGCTGCCGGTGGATTAGCTCCATCACCACCGTCGTTGCGCCAGGCAAAGACCAGATAGTAGTTGCCAGCGGCGACATCGATGGTTGCAACTTTGCTTTGCCAATCCGAAGCCTTGTTTAGTTTACTCCCACCATCCAAGGCTATCCAGCCCGTAGGAAGTGACGTAGCATTAAGACCTGTAGGAGCGGTCGTACCAGCAGTGAGCGACTCAGTTGCTGGTATCAGGGCTACTCTCATATAGTCACTATTGCTCTCACCGTTGGCCTTCCAGTCGTAGGAGAACTCGAATGTCCCTTCGGTGAAGGTAAGTAACCTTGTGGCATACACTATCGTATTACTAGTAATAAAAGTATAGGCATTGGTTGTACCGCCGTCGTTGGAGATGTAGAGGGCGTGCGTGCCGCCGTTGTTGGCAGCTGTGCCCCAAGTCCACTTGTTGGCAAGTTCACCATTGATGAGTTCCCATCCACCGGGGCTTTCAAAGTTTTCGCTCCAGCCATCGCCGACGGCAGTGGCTATAGCCGCGGTCTTGAAATGCAACGTTGAGCTCCATTTACCGCTACCGGCATTCTGCACAGCAACATAATAGTCGGTCGACTGGCTGAGGCCGGTAATGGTGTAGGTATTTTCACTCACGTTGTCAGCATGCATGATGGCTGATGCCGGGGCAAAGTCGGGATCGGTGCTCCAGGCGATGTCCCAGGCAGATTGATCGCTTGACCAGGTGATGGTAGCCTTTTCGTGCGTGATGTTCGAGGCAGCCAGATCTTTTGGCTTAGACACCACACTGCTGGAGGGCGTGTAGGTGAATGTGGTCTTGGGGATGAACTTCGCAGGTTGACTGTTATAATATCCAGTATTCACGGATTGTTCAACACCGCAGAAAAAAGCTTTAGGACAATTACTGCCTTTCACGCTCATATTTGTACCAATCAGCAGGTTGCCACCTTTGTAGGTATAGGTCTTATCAAATGTCACCGTCATTACCATTCCTGTGGCATCCAAGGTTCCGGTATAGACCACGTCGTTGGCATCGTGGCCGACAATACCCGTCAATGTGGTTGCATTAATTTCCTTGAGATATACCTCAAAAGTAGCAGTCCAGACGGCAGTTGCACTTTGCTGAAGATAAAACGTCAGTGCGGAGATAGTGCCATTTTCCATATCACTCAACTGTCCGCTGGGGATGACAAACTCGGATACGTCAGATGACATGTCTGCATAATACCCGTATACAGGGAGATACTGGGAATCATTCGTCCCATCATAAACCGTAAGTGTCTCTGCGCTTGCAGCGATGTGGCAGCAGAGCGCGACGAGCAGCGCAAGACTTATGCGCCGCCATGCGCCTCCAAACCTCAGTTGAATGGAACTGAAGGAGGCAGTTTTGCAAACTTTTGTTTTCATAAAAATTTATATGCTTTTTAAACTTATTAAGTCAACTCAAACTGTCGAAACTGTTGTTCTATCCCAAAAAACGGGTGCAAAGGTACGAAAAAAAGTTGAGAGTTGAGAGTTTAGTATTGAGAGAAATTGAAAAAACATAGTTTTTTTCTGCTCATTCTCCTTTTTTTTAATAGAAATGAATCACTTACAACCTCCTGTGTGTAGATTTAGAAATAAATATCAACAACACTTAAGTTTCAGGATTCAAGATTCAGGTATTAGGCACTCGGTCTTGGTGAGTTGGTAGCAAGGCGAAGTTGTCCGTTTACATCCTTGTAAGACCCGAGCCGAAAATTCGACCCGGCTATTTTCACCCATGCCGTTTGCTTCTTTGTATTCAACCAGCTGAAATTTCAGCCCGTTGATGATGATGGTTCGCGATGTCAATCGAAAATTCGATTTACATACTTTCTTCCATGCCGTTTGCTTCTTTGTATTCAACCAGGGAAAAATTTCCCACGTTGATGATGACAACCTTCTGGTTTCCACAGGGGGTGGACAAAACGGCTCCCCCTTTATCTTTATCCACATGCTTAGCATTGCTGGCAGAAGCAGTGCCCTAAATCAGGGTAGTGCTTTTTGTTTGCCTCCAAGGGGGCCCTGAATCAGGGCGTCCTTTTTACCCTCCTCATCTACATATTTAGCTGAGAGAACGAATCGTTCCTCCAGCTGAAATTTCAGCCCGTTGATGATGATGGTTCGGGATGCCCAATCGATAATTCGATGCGGCGATGATGATGGTTGTGTTTCGTCGTTATGATAGGGTTGATACCCTATCCTTTACTATATCACCCTTTTAGGGTTCCTGTTCAGTAACTATATGCAATCTTCACAATATAGATGTATCATATGTGATATATTGTTGTAAATATGTAACATCGTAAGGTTAGACATGATGCAATAGCGCTCATTTCCCCCATTTCATCGACGAAAAGATGCCATGACGCTCCAACTCATCACAGCGCAGCACCAACTTAGCATGTACCTCGTCGTTGAACTTCGTGGCGATGTACAGGCACTCGGTCTTGGCGAGTTGGTAGCAAGGTACTTCGCGTGTGCCACCATTAGGCTGAACGATGGTTCGCGATGTCAGCTCAAAATTGCGCCCACATATTTTCTCCCACGCAGGCTCCATCTTTCGGATGGCCTTCATGACATCATTGTGTTGTTTACCAGTCAGCTCGGCAATAATACAATTGATTCCGAATATTTTTCGTTGTTTGAATGGGTGATTTTTGGGTGAATAGTCAACTTTTTCAAGGGCAATAGTCAACGAAAACAAGGGTTAAGAGAGATTCATTCAACTTCTGCCAGGGTTAAGAATGAGGTACCCTAAAAGGCATTCAACCTATGGCAGGGTTAAGGTAAAAACCATTCAACTTTTTCTAGGGTAGTACATAGTACATTTTTTTCAAACGTGGTCATTTTGGTCATGGTCATTTGGTCATTTTCGATTTCGGAACTCGGTCAATGCTCACTATAAAATATAATTTTTAATTATATTATTATAGTGGCGGATTTTGGCAATCTGTTTTCGATTTTGACAAATGACCAAATGACCAAATGACCGCGCCCGAAAAAAAATTCCATTTTAAGTAAAAAAGTTGGTAAAACATTCGTAGACCGCAACTTTTTTTCGTAACTTTGTACCGTGAAAATCAAGCGTGATTTTTGCAGCCCCTATGGGTAACAAAAATTCCCCTTAAGGGGAACAAAAAAAGGGACAGACCCACCCCCTTACCCCTCCCTTTAAGGAGGGGAGCTACCGCGAAAATCGGCAGCGCCTCAACAAAGCCTAAAGCGAGCTTCTGCTCTGTGTTCGGCTTGCGTGTTCTTTGCGTTACCGCGAAAATCGGCAGCGCCTCAACAAAGCCTAAAGCGAGCTTTCTGCTCTGTGTTCGGCTTGCGCGATCTTTAACATACTGATACAACACACACCCTTGCAAAGCAGATACGGGAAGAAAAGAAGAATGGAGTGGCGACACATAGCCACCACCCCAATTCTCAAGTCGAAAAGCAAAAAGGGACAAGGCTTACTTCAGCGCTTCTTCTACAGCCTTTACCATTGCTTCGCCACGAAGTCCACGCTTCACGATGGTGCCATCGGGCGCAAAGAGGATAATCTCAGGAATACCCTCAATGTTGTAAGCATCGGAACCTGCCTGCTGAGCGTTCATAATCTGTGGATACTTGATGCCAAGTTCTTCCATCGCCTGCTTGGTGTCTTCGGGCTTATCCCAAGTAGCAACACCGAGAACGGTGAATTTCTCACCATTGTACTTCTCGTAGAGGTCGATGATGGTAGGAATCTCCTGACGACAAGGACCGCACCAGCTTGCCCAGAAGTCGACGAGTACATACTTGCCCTTACCTACATAGTCGGAGAGTTTCTGAACCTGACCTTCGTACTCAGCCTCGAAATCTGTAAACATGGTGCCAGCAGCTGTCTTGGCTGCCTTTTCGAACTTCTCTTGTGGAATAATCTTATGGATAGCGTCTTTGACAACATCTCCACAATTGTCGAGATAGGTCGTAAGGTTGTTCAACCCGATGTAATCGCTCAGCAAATAGAGACAGAACGCACCAGAAAGGTCGTTTGGATGTTCTTTCATAAAGCTGTCGATAAGGGCATCAAGTTCTGCTTCTGTTTCCACTTTGTTGGCTTTCTCGAGGAATCCTTTGATGGCATCGTTGAGCGGAGTGCCTGAAGGAAGTCCATCTTTGGAAATGCTGATTTCACCTGGTTCGCTGACAAACCAGAACTGCACACTCTGATCGGTAGCTCCAGTCACAAAAACAGGATCGGCTTCGTTGGCTCCCTCGATAACGAACTTGCCATCAGCCACAGCGACAGAGTCTAACTGAGGATCATCGTCAAAGAAGTTGTAGGTGTAGTACACAAACTTCACATCTTCAGGAACTTCACCTGTCACTTTGAATGACTTGTTTGTACATGATGCCAACAGCACCAAGGACATTACGAATAGAATTGATTTTTTCATTGTTTTGAGTATTAATGATTTATAATGGGTGAATGATAATTTCATGGGGCTTATTGGGGCCAATGAGGCTTATGTATTCTCTTTCCCGCAATGAGGACATGTCCCTTTCTTTCTGATGGCTCGTCCACAGAATCCGCAGACGTAGCTACACCTTATATATTTAAAGTAAATCCACAGCAACACGACGATGTAGATAGCCAGCAATCCATAGCCGACATAGAAGGTTGTTGTCCACGAGATGATGAGATAGGACACCATCGCCACTCCAACCAACTCGAGCACATAAGTCAGACCTTGGAAGAAATCGAAGCGGTGATAGACCTCAATCAGCATGGCGATGAAGACGATGATAACCGCCCACATCAGGGTGACCAAGGCTGTCATCAAGGGCGGAAGTATGAGCGGATTGAGTGTAGGGTGGAAGTAGTATTCCTGCCAGAACTCGGGTGCGTCTGTCTGAATACTGACATACAGGCATCCAAGCGAAGCAACCAAGATGAGGAACAAAGTGGGAAAGAAGCTGTCCATCTCATCGAATTGGAACAGCTGCAAATGATGCAAACCTCGACGCTTGAGGAAGAATCCTACAACACCAAGAACAATCAGGATGCTCATCCAGATGGAACGGCTCACGGTCAAGCTATCTATGACCTGCGAAATCGGGTCGTCAGGCACCACGCCTCGCAGCAGTTCGTCCTCAGCAATCCAACCCATCGTAAACTGGTCGCGTGCCACCTTTATCCAAATCGTATCCAACTCGCGGATGTCAGCCACAGCAATCCTGTCGCCTTTGCGAATGCAGCACACCTCGTTCGTCTCATCCTCACGAGGAATTAGTTGCAACGTATCGGCTTTCACCACGAAGTTGTAGTTATAGGTATAGTGATGCAACAGACGGAATTCAAGGCTGTCTGCCTGCTTCTGAGTCAGTTCGAGCAAGGTATCGACCTCCATATAATCCACAGAGACCGACATTTCCTGCCCACCGTTCAACTGCTCTGTCCAACCACATGAGGACAAAGCAACCACAAGCAATATGCACAACCACTTATTCATCTTTAATCACTTTCATGACACAAGCTTTACAATCAAACTCCAAGCGGAAACGGGTTCCGTTAGCCAGCTGAAGAAACAACTGACCACGCCGCTGCTCCACAGAAGTTGAGGGATTGGCATTCCCCTTGAGAGGATATTTCTGGCACAATCCCAACGAATATTTCAAGCAATGTTTGCAGAACATCACAGGCACATCAATGGGATGGCTACGCTCATAGGCCCACTCCCCTACCTCACAGCCACGTTCCTCGTAAAACTCTTTCGCCCGCTGATTCAGGACGTTGAGGAGATAGGATGCAGATTTCATTCCGACTTCCCCTTGGAAAGGAGTATTGACTTCTTCAACCCTTGGGAGCTGTTCGGCAGACAGCAAAGGACTTGTGTCTTTCACCAACTCCCTCCTCCACTCGCTCAAACGCGACGAAGGAATGAACCAATTATGCGTATATTGAATCTGAAGAGAACGCAATCGGTAAACCGTACCACCCATCTTGGAGAGCTGCAGACGTATATTCTCGTGCTGAGGGGTTCGTGCCAATTCTTTCTCGCACTCCACATCAAGCGTCCGATGCAAGCCGTAGTCGTCAGTCATGAGAAAACGGAAACCCTGTTCTGTCTCATCCATCGAGATGTCCACAGGGATATATCGCTCAGCACTCTCATGCTGCAAGGCATCTTCGAACCGCTTATCATAATTACGGTAGAGCGTCATCTTCGGCATGAGGTTGCGCGGCATCTCCAGCGGATAGAGCATACCACCCTCGACCTTGTTCAGGCGGAAGCCAAACAACTTCCCGTTCTTGTCAACGAAACAAAGTCCATCACCATTTGCAAACGATTTCAACCCTGCCACCGTAAAGCAGTTCTGACGTATTTCCTTCACCTTTCCGACTTCCTCGCCCATCGCTTTAGGCGTATCGAACGAAAAGATGCGGTCGTTGCGTCCATAAAGGAAATAGCTGGTGAATCCACGATTGAAACTCTTCGCCACATCAGGTTTGAATTTCAAGTCCACCACCCCATTCGAAGACCTTTCGTACTTATCAGGCTGAGCATTCACGATGCGATTGAGCGCCTCGCTATAGGCAGCAGTCACGTTCTTCACATACGACATATCCTTCAAACGCCCCTCGATCTTGAACGAAGTAGCACCTGCGTCAATCAAGTCCTGTAGGGAGTTAATCTGACACATATCTTTCAGCGAAAGCAGATGTTTTTTCTGCATCAGCGTCTGCTCAACCGTCGTTCCTCCTTTCTGATAGGCACGAATCAAGTCGAACTCCATACGGCACACCTGTGCACAAGCACCCCGATTGGCACTTCTTGAGAACAAACACTCGCTTGCATAGCACTGACCGCTGAGACTCACACAGAGCGCACCATGCACAAAAACCTCAAGCGCCACATCGGGACAACTCTCATGAATATGACGTATCTCAGGCAGCGATAGTTCGCGAGCCAGAACGACCTGTCGAAAACCATCATGGCTCAGCGCATGTACCTTCTCAGCCGTACGATTATCCATCTGAGTGCTGGCATGCAAGGGGATGGGTGGCAACTTCAACTTCAACAACCCCACATCCTGCACAATCAACGCATCCACATGAATGTCGTAAAGCTGCCAAATCAACCGCTCGGCTTCCTCCAATTCCTCATCAGTAAGGATGGTATTGAGGGCAACATACACCTTCGCAGCAAACTGATGGGCATACACCACCAACCGTTGAATATCCTCTAAGCTATTGCCAGCAGCCACTCGTGCCCCGAATTTAGGAGCACCGATATAAACAGCATCAGCACCGTGACGGATAGCCTCGATGCCAATCGCTGCATTCTTTGCTGGTGACAACAGTTCGAGTTTAGTCATGAATCTCTTCGATATTGTAAGGAGTCTCCTGATATACGTAGTAGTTCAACCAGTTGGTAAACAACAGGTTCGCTGTGGAGCGCCATGTGACCAAGGGACTCTTATCAGGGTCATCGTCTTTGTAGTAGTTCTTTGGCATCTTGATAGGCAGGTTCTTCGCCAAGTCGCGTCTGTACTCAGCATCAAGCGTCAAAGGCGCATATTCAGAATGCCCTGTGATGAAGAAATCGCGTCCGTTTCGTGCCATCACGATATGCACACCCGCTTCGCCCTCTCCCATCGAGATAATCTTCAGTCCCTCAGTCGCCTCAATCTCCTCTTTAGGCAAGGTGATATGCCGGCTATGCGGAACAAAGAATTCATCGTCGAACCCTCGGAAGATAGGCAGAGAAGCATCCATCGGATGATGGCGGAACACACCAAACACCTTATCTTTAGTAGGTTGCTTCTGAATGCCGTAGAAGTGATAAAGACCAGCGAAAGCTGCCCAACAGATGTAAAGCGTCGAGGTGACATTGCTATGCGCCCAATCCATCACCGCTTGCAAATCCTTCCAATACGACACCTCTTCATACTCCATCTGCTCCAAAGGAGCACCCGTAATGATGAAGCCATCGTACTTGTTGTGCATCATGTCCTCAAAGTCATGATAGAACGCCTGCATGTGCTCAACAGGAGCATTCTTCGAGGTGTGGCTCTTGATTTTCATGAACTCTATTTCAATCTGCAAAGGAGTGTTCGACAGGATTCTCACAAAGTCTGTCTCAGTTGTTATCTTAATCGGCATGAGATTGAGAATTGCAATCTTCAACGGACGAATATCCTGGTTATGGGCACGCGTGGTGTCCATAACAAAGATATTCTCACGTTTCAGCAACTCAATTGCCGGAAGTCTGTCAGGAAGATTTAATGGCATTTTACCAAATATTTACTCGCTTGTCCTTAGGAATGAACATTTTATCTTTCTCAGTGATGTTGAATGCCTCATACCAAGCATCAATCTGTGGAAGGGCACCATTCACACGCCATTCGCCCAGAGAGTGAGTGTCGATAGTGGTCAACTGACGCATATTCTCCTCAGTAATATTCTGAGCCCAAACACCTGCGTAAGCAAGGAAGAAACGCTGTTCTGGAGTGAATCCGTTCACATCAGGAAGCGGATTGTCCTTTGTGGCATTCTTGAAGGCTGTGTAAGCTATCTTCAGACCTCCGTGGTCAGCAATATTCTCACCCTGAGTCAATTCACCATTAGCCATCAAGCCTGGCAACACTTCGATGGTGTTGAAGAAGTCGACAATTGACTTCGTACGCTCCTTGAACTTCTCAGCATCGCCAGCTGCCCACCAGTTGTTGAAGTTTCCGTCCTTATCGAACTGGCTACCCTGATCATCGAATCCGTGGGTCATCTCATGTCCGATAACGACACCAATGGCTCCATAGTTGAAAGCATCATCAGCATTCATATCAAAGAAAGGATACTGAAGGATACCTGCAGGGAAGCAGATTTCGTTCGTAGTTGGGTTGTAGTAAGCATTCACCGTCTGAGGAGTCATGTACCACTCATCGCGATCAACAGGCTTCTTGTACTTGCGATCAATATAGTCTCTGTTAGCCCATTCTGACACCTGCTTCATCTGCTCATACAGACAATTCTTTGGGTCGATAGTCAACTTGCTATAGTCTCTCCACTTGTCAGGATAGCCAATCTTCACATGGAAAGCGCTAAGTTTTTCCTTTGCACGCGCCTTAGTAGAATCGCTCATCCACTCCAGTTGGTCGATACGCTCTCCGAGTGCAACTTGAAGGTTCTTTACCAATTCCTGCATACGAGTCTTATTCTCTGCTGGGAAGTACTTCTGTACATACAACTCACCCACAGCTTCACCCAACACACCATTCACACGACCAACGGCACGCTTCCAACGTGGTTGCATCTCCGTCGTACCTGACATCACACGTCCGTTGAAGTCGAACGACTCAGCATAGATTTCGTCACCCAACATACTAGCTGAGTTAGACAGAACCCACCACTGCATCCAATCCTTCAGGTCTTGCTCTGGAGTTTGGTTCAGGATATCAATCGCTGCCTTAACAGCTTCGGGCTGACCAACTGACAAAGAGTCGAGGTCGGTTATCAATTGAGACTCAAAGAATTCATCCCAGTCGAAGTGAGGATAGCCTTCTTTAAGCGTCGTAAATGCCATCTTATGATAGTTGCTTGCAGGGTCACGCAATTCAACACGGCTACGTGATGCTTTCGCCATACGTGTTTCAATCGACATCACCGCATTCATCTTTCGAGTAGCATCTTCCTCAGAATCGCCTATCAACTTGAACATATTCACGATATGCTTGCGGTAAGCCTCACGAATCTTCACTGTCGCAGAGTCGTCCTTCACATAGTAATCTTTATTTCCTAACGAAAGACCGCCCTGACCTATCTCCACCAGATTACTCTCGCTGTCCATCATATCGGCTCCGATACCACAACTGATGATGTGGTCACCGCCATACAACTGCTGCTTGTTCATAAAGCTGAGAATAGCCGCACGCGAATCGAGGTTGGCAATTGCCTGCAAATCAGCAACGATTGGCTGGTAGCCCTCCTTATTCTGACGGGTTGAGTCCATCATCATGGCATAGAGGTCACCTATCTTCTGTGCCAACGTACCCTGCTCGTTATCCTGCTTCGAGAGGTCTTCAATCAAGGTGCGAATCTGCTCCTTATTCTGTTCTGCTACTACATCGAAACTGCCGAATCGAGGATACTCGGGCTTGAGCGGATTATTCTTGCGCCATCCACCACAAGCATACTCATAGAAGTCTGTACCTGGAGCAACTGAGTCGTTCATGTTCTCCATCTTAATACCGATACCAAGCTGCTGCTGGCATCCACACAAGGTAATAGAAGTTACCATTACTGCAAAAATCTGTTTTACTTTCATACTGTGATAATATTTATTGTGAATACTGTTTTATTATTGGGGCTCATGGGGCTATGGGGCCAATGGGGCTTATGGGGCTCATGGGGCTCATGGGGCCTATGGGCCACCACTATTCCATCAGCTTTTCCCATTCTTTCATTGCCTCGTCGAGTTGTTGCTGCAATTGGGTATATCGTTCCACCAACTGCATATCGTTCTTCTCAGCGAGCGAGGACTCAACCTCTGCAATTTCTGTCTCAAGTTTCTCTATCTTCTCCTCACAGGCTTTCAGAGCCTTCTCTGCTTTAGCTCGCGCTTTCGCCTCAGCTTTCTGTTGCTCATAGTTCTGCTTGGTTTCCGTTACAGGCGCTTCCACATTTGCTTCTTTCTTCTTGGCAGCCTGTTCAGCGGCCTTCTCCTGCCGTAAACTGATACTACTTTTCTCGATAGGCTCGAACACCTTCTGGTCTTTGAACATATACACTTTGTCAACCAACCCATCGAGGAAAGCACGATCGTGGCTCACGATAATAGCCGTTCCGTCAAAGTCGCGAATCGCATTCTTCAGCACGTCTTTCGATTGCATATCCAGATGGTTTGTAGGCTCGTCGAGAATCAGCAAGTTGACAGGTTGTAACAGCAACTGAATCATGGCCAATCGGCTGCGTTCACCACCAGAGAGCACCCTCACAAACTTATCGCTTTCTTCGCCTCCAAACATAAAAGCTCCCAAGAGGTCTCGTACTTTCGTACGCATATCGCCTGTAGCCACACGGTCAATCGTGTCGAACACAGTGACGCTACCATCCAACAGCTGTGCCTGATTCTGTGCGAAATAGCCTATCTGCACATTGTGCCCTATCTTCAGATGACCATCGAACGGAATCTCACCCATAATACACTTCACCAACGTGGACTTCCCTTCTCCGTTATTGCCCATAAAGGCAACTTTCTCTCCTCGCTTGATGGTGAGGTTCACATGCTGGAATATCAAATGATCGCCGTATGCCTTCGCCACCTCGTCGCAGATGACAGGATAGTCACCACTACGCTGACAAGGAGGGAATTTGAGGCGTAACATCTTGGTGTCCACCTCATCAATTTCAATAGGGACAATCTTCTCCAACTGCTTCAAGCGGCTCTGCACCTGATTCGACTTGGTGGGCTTATAGCGGAATCGCTCTACGAAATCCTTGATGTCTGCTATTTCTTTCTGTTGGTTCTCATAAGCTCGTATCTGCTGCTCACGACGTTCGTCCCTGAGTTTCACATATTCATCATATTTCACCTTATAGTCGTTGATGCGTCCACAGGTGATTTCAATGGTACGATTAGTAATATTATTGATGAATGCTCTGTCGTGACTGACCAACATCACAGCTTTTGCGCTGTTTTGAATAAACTGCTCCAACCACTGAATACTTCCGATATCGAGGTGGTTCGTAGGCTCGTCGAGCAACAAGAGGTCAGGTTTCTGAAGCAGAATCTTTGCCAACTCTATACGCATACGCCATCCTCCCGAAAACTCGCTGGTGGGGCGTGTGAAGTCTTCCCTTCGGAATCCCAGACCTATCAGCGTCTTGTCCATCTCAGCCTTCATAGCCCATTCCTCCACATGCATTCCGCTGAATGCCTGCGCAGTTTCTTCCTCTAAAGTACGGGTATCGCTCACCTCCATCACCTGAGGTAAATAGCCTATGGTCAGTTCACGCGGACGAGCCACAACCCCACTCGTGGGTTGTTGCAAGCCAGCAATAATCTTCAGCAGGGTCGACTTTCCTGCACCGTTCTTGCCCACCAAGGCAATACGATCGCGAGGATTTATCACGAAACCTATCTCCTGAAACAGAGGCTTTGCACTGAATTCAACACTCAAATTCTCTATCGAGACCATTTATCTTTTTATCTTTTCGCTTTAACTCTTAGCTTTCAACTCTCAACTTTCAACTTTCAACTCTCAACTTTCAACTCTCAACTCTCAACTCTCAACTTTCAACTCTCAACTTTCAACTATCAACTATCACCCCCTCTTCCCAACTCCCTTCACAATCAGAATACTCACTTCATAGAGCAGCCACATTGGAATGGATACCAGCAACAGCGTAAACGCATCCGACGTTGGCGTGATAATGGCTGCAAGAATCAGGATGCCAATGATGACATGCTTTCTATAGCGAGTCATATACGTATGTTTCAACAGCCCCATCTTAGCCAATATCCAACTCATCACAGGCATCTCGAAGATGACTCCCAACACCAACGTGAGAGCAGTGAGGGTTGAGATGTACGACTCCAGCGTGATGGTGTTCTCCACAAACTCGGCTACCTGGTAGGTTCCAAGAAACCTGAACGTGAATGGGAAGATGATGAAGTAGCTGAACAGCACACCTATCATAAACATCAGGTAACTGCCACACACCAAATGGACAGCATATTTGCGTTCGTTCTCGTACAGGGCAGGCGACACAAACCTGAACAGCTGATAAATCACATAGGGCGAGGCTGCTATCAATCCGGCAAAGAAAGCCACCTTCATGTGGATAATGAACTGCTGAGCCAACTCTGTGTTGATGAGCGGCACATGGAAGTCGGATGCGGTCTCCGTCACATTACTACCCACGAGATTGGCAAACCACCTTTCTATGAGGCTGAACAGTTCATAGGTGACGAACGAAGGATCTTGCGGACCTAATACGATCGCAAACAGCGGTTCCTTGAAGCAGAAGGCCAAGACACCAAACGCCAAAGTCACCACAGCGATACGGATAATCACGCTGCGCAACACATCCAAGTGGTCCCAGAATGTAACCGGTTCGCTACTCACGCCTTTGTTTCCTCTTTTGCTTCTTCGCTTTTCACTTCGTCAGTCGGATCGACCTCTTTCATACCGTCCTTGAACGAACGAACCCCTTTTCCAAGCCCCTTCATCAATTCAGGAATCTTCTTTCCTCCAAAAAACAACAGCACTACAAGTGCGATAATCAGGATTTCCTGCAATCCAAACGTTCCGAATAATAATGGTTGAATAATCATAATTATATGTTTAGTTCTTCGTTTTTTCTACTCTTTAATCTATTATCTACAACTCCAGTCCTTGCTTCAGTTTCTCCACATACTCATCAATCTTATGCATCTCGTTAGGAATCTCTATCTTCTGAGGACAATGTTCCAGACATCTGCAACACTCGATACAATGATTGGCCTGTCGCAATTTCGGCACACTACGATCGTATCCTACGAGGAAGGCTTTACGCAGTTTCTGATAATCCGGATCTTGTGTCGATGAAGGCATCAGCCCCTCATTGATACATTTATTATAATGTGCAAAGATGCCTGGGATATCCAGCCCATACGGACAAGGCATACAATACTGACAAGCCGTACAAGGAATGGTTGGATATTTCAGTATCTCGTTGGCCACATCATCCTCCAGATAGCTACGCTCCTCATCCGTAAGCGGTTTCAGCGGACAGAACGAATGGAGGTTGTCCACAAGATGTTCCATATAGGTCATTCCACTCAGTGCTGTCAGCACATTCGGATACGACCCACAATACCTGAATGCCCACGAAGCGGCAGTTCTGTCGGGTTCCTTTGCTTTCAACATGCGTAGCACACTACCGTTCACTTTCGACAGACGTCCACCCAGCAGAGGTTCCATAATCACCACGGGGATGTCACGCTTCGTCAGTTCGTCGTAAAGATAGCTGGCATCGACGTTGAATGAGTTCATCTCATTAGCATGAAACCAATCGAGATAGTTCATCTGAATCTGCACAAAGTCCCAATGAACAGTATCGTGCAACTCCATCATCGCATCGAAAACCGACTGCTGTCCGTGGAACGAGAAGCCGAGGTTCCTGATTCGTCCTGCCTTACGTTCTTCCATCAGGTAGTCCAATATACCGTTATCCACGAACCGTTGCTGATAGTCTTCCATACTGCCTCCAACAGAGTGCAGCAGCATATAGTCAAGATAGTCGGTTTGGAGTTCCTTCAGCGAATTCTTGTACATCGCAATCGAGGCTTCCTTGCTTTGAGTATCAGGCGAGAAGTTCGACATCTTCGTAGCGATGTAGTACGACTCACGAGGATGACGGCTCAGCGCTATACCAGTAGCACGTTCCGATTGTCCCTGACAATATACTGGTGAGGTGTCGAAATAGTTCACACCATACTCCAATGCGGTATCTATCAGGCGGTTTATCTGCTCCTGATCCATTTCTTCATTTCCATCCTTACCCTTCTTTGTCGGCCAGCGCATACATCCATAACCCAGAATCGACACCTTGTCGCCACTGTTATGATTTTCTCTCAGGGTCATCTGTCCCTTGGGCACATCCTGAAGCGAATGGCCTACCTCTTCTTGCGAACCACCCTTGCAGCCCACTACAGCGGCAGTACCAACTGCAGCACTGCCAAGACCCAGTTTCTTTATGAATTCTCGTCTATCCATTTTATACCTCCCCGTGTACCTCATGTCCCTCCACATAGATGGCAGCGAACGGACGAGCGGGACACAAATGCTCGCATGTTCCACATCCTATACATTTCTCTTCATCGACCACAGGTGCATATACGCTCTTTCCCTCATACTCAACCGTGGTCATCATAATAGCACCAGCCGGACATTTTGTTGCGCACAACCCACATCCGTCATCTGTAGTCACAGCCACACAGTTCTTTCTCACCAGTACTGCATGACCTATCTTGATAGCCGTCTTCTCCTCCTTCGAAATAGGACGGATGGCACCTGTCGGACACACATCGCCACAGGCAGTACACTCAGGACGGCAATACCCACGCTCGAACGACATCTCTGGCTGCATCAGGTGCATCAGGTCGGTGGATGGGCGTAACACGTCATTCGGACACTTCGACACACACAACTGACAACCCGTACAATGGTCCTCAAGGTTCTTGATGCTCAGCGCACCTGGAGGAACGACCTTCGTTCCACGTTTCGGCACCTGCTTGTCCTCAATCACAGCCAATCCACCATCCACTTTCTTGGCCTGCGCTTCCAAAGCCACAGCACCCAACGCCACAGCAGTCGTCGTCAACAGCTCCCTACGGCTTTCGTCAACACCATTGGCGTCATTTGGCTTGGTTGCCCTATTCACGCTATTCACCCCATAGCTCAGTGCCCCCTTCTTGCACTTTCCGATGCAATCGAAGCAATCCACACAGCGGCTATAGTCAACTTTCATATTCTTATAATCGATACACGAAGCCTTGCAGTTCTTCGTACACAACCCACACTTGATACACTTCTGTTCATCGACACGAATCTTCAGCAATGAGAAACGCGACACGAAACCTAATACGGTTCCTACAGGACAGATAGTGTTGCAATAGGTGCGACCGCCTCGCCATGCAAGGACAAACAGCACGACAACCGTCACGACGGCAATGACGAGCACAGGTAGCGACTTCATCCACACATCTACGCTGTAGAAAGCATAGCTATCAGCACGCTCTGCCAACATGGCCAGCACATTGTTGCCCCACATCCACAGCGGCTGCAACAGCGACTCTGCAATACGACCGAAAGCGCTGTAAGGGGCAATCAGCGTAGCCACACCAGCCAATCCCAATACCATCAGCGCCACGAATAACGCCAGCATTCCATAGCGCAACCAATTCTTCGCTTTCGAGTATGTGTAGCGGTTCTTCTTTGCCTTCTTGCCAAACCATGCAAACACATCCTGAAGGATGCCCAGCGGACAAATCACTGAACAATAAAGTCGTCCCAACACCAAAGTGATGGTCACCAAACCGATAATCACACCCACATTCAGCGCCAACACAGCAGGAAGGAACTGAAGTTTAGCCATCCAACCCAACCAAGTGTGCGCCGTACCTGTAAAGTCCAAAAACAACCACGTGATTCCTATCAGGAACACCGTAGCCAATATGATTCTAACTTTTTTCATGCCATTTACCATAACGGGTACAAAGATAGTAAAAAAAAATGAGAGATAAGCAATTAGAGTTTAAAGAAATAGAAAAAACATAGTTTTTTTTATGTTCATCACCCTATTTTTAACCCAAATCGTCGTGCTATACTTATTTTGCACCTCACACAGCTATAGAAAACAAGAGCGCAAATTTGCGCCCTTGTGCATTCACCCTTGTTCTCCTTTTTTTTGTGA
>CACZXN010000054.1 GCA_902785075.1 uncultured Bacteroidales bacterium
ATTTCAGCCTCAAATCCTTTGCTTTACTCCTCATAACCCTAAATACTGAAACTTGAAGTCAGCGATTGAGTGAGAGGAGAACCCAGTTTGTTTGGTTTATCCCGAACGTGAGCAAACTCGACCAAAGGTCAAACAATAAAAATGTAAATCAATAGAGCCTTGTATTCCTTCCTGTTGGGGTCCAATTGACAACTGCAGTTATCAATTTGCATATTTTACGTATAATTAGTAGAACGGATTGGAACAAAAACGGTGAATTGTGTGCGGTAAATAATGAATTATTACTAACTTTGCATGGTGATTGCGCACGCACCCGTGAGGGGCTACATATCACAAAGACTACGTCACAAACTAATTAAGAACTCTTATACAATTTTTATTTTTAAATTATGGCAAACAAAGAAAAACTCTTTTCGGAGTTTCAGGCCCCTACGCGTCAAGAATGGATCGACAAGATCATTGTTGACTTGAAGGGTGCGGACTTCGACAAGAAAATGGTTTGGAGAACCAACGAAGGGTTCAATGTCCAGCCATTCTATCGCAAGGAAGACCTCGAGGGTTTGAAGACCGTTGATTCACTTCCTGGAGAATTCCCATTTGTTCGTGGAAACAAGAAGGACAACAACCTGTGGTATGTTCGTCAGAACATCGAGGTGACTGACGTGAAGGAGGCTAACGCAAAGGCGCTCGACATCCTGATGAAGGGTATCGACTCGCTGGGCTTCCACTTCCCTGGCGACATGGTCAGCAAGGAAACCGTTGAGGGATTACTGAAAGACATTGAGCCGGAATATGTGGAGCTGAACTTCCGCACCTGCCAGAGCAAGTGTGTTGAGCTTGCTAAGATTTTGGTTGACTACTTCACAGCAAAGGGTGTTGACCCAATGAAGTGTGTGGGTAGCATCAACTTCGACCCTATCGAGAAGATTGTGAAGGCTGGTAAGCCTGCTGCCGACAAGATAGCTCAAGGTAAGGAACTCATCGAGGTGCTCGCTGCGCTTCCAAAGTATCGCTGCATCTGCATCAACTCGGTTGACCTTTGCAATGCAGGAGCTTACATCTATCAGGAGTTGGGCTATGCCCTGGCTTGGGGAAACGAATATTTGCAGCAGATGGTCGATGCAGGTGTTCCTGCCGACGTAGCTGCGAAGAAGATTAAGTTCAACATGGGCATCAGCGGCAACTACTTCATGGAGATTGCCAAGTTCCGTGCTGCTCGCTTGCTGTGGGCACAAATCGTGAGCCAGTATAAGCCTATGTGTCAGCATGCCGACAAGTGTCCGAACCACACTGAGGAAGGCGAATGTCGCTGTGCTTGTAAGATGAACGTATGTGCTACAACAACTACATATAACATGACAATGTTCGACAGCTATGTGAACCTGCTCCGCAGCCAGACAGAAGCTATGTCGGCAGCGCTTGCAAACGTAGATTCTATCGTAGTGACTCCGTTCGACAAACCATACGAGACTCCAAACGACTTCTCTGAGCGTATGGCTCGCAACCAGCAGCTTTTGCTGAAGGAAGAGGCTCACTTCGATAAGATTGTCGATGTGGCAGGTGGTTCATACTATATCGAACACCTCACTGTAGCTATCGCAGAACAGGCTTGGAAGTTGTTCCTCGATGTAGAGAACGACGGTGGATTCCTGGCTCAGGCTTTGGCAAGCAAAGTTCAGGACGCTATCAACGCAACCAACGTGGCTCGTCATGGTAACGCTGCAAAGCGTAAGGAGTTCATCCTCGGAACCAACCAGTTCCCGAACTTCACAGAGAAGAGCGAAGGCAAGAAGCCAGCAGCTCCATGCTGTCACTGCTGCTCAGACGAGACTACAGAAATCCACAAGTTGGAAAGTAGCCGTTTGGCAAGCGAGTTCGAAACACTCCGTCTGGCAACAGAGGGTGCCAAGAAGCAGCCAATTGCTTTCATGCTCACTATTGGCAACCTGGCTATGCGTCAGGCTCGTGCTCAGTTCTCTTGCAACTTCCTTGCAGCTGCAGGCTACAAGGTGATTGACAACCTCGGTTTCCCAACTGTTGAAGAAGGAATTGAAGCCGCTATGAAGGCTGATGCCGACATCGTAGTTCTCTGCTCAAGCGATGATGAATATGCTGAATACGCTATCCCTGCATTCAAGGCACTCAACGGTCGCGCCATCTACATCGTAGCAGGTGCTCCTGCTTGTATGGAAGACCTCAAAGCAGCAGGCATCGAGAACTTTATCCACGTTCGCAGCAACCAGCTCGAGACTTTGAAAGAATTTAATAAAATGTTGAATATCTAAACAAGTATGGAGTATGAGACAGACATTTAACAACATCGATATTTATGCTGGCATTCAAGCAAAGAATGGTCAGCAGTGGCAGAAAGACAATAACATCACTGCCAACTGGAGAACTCCTGAACAGATAGATATTCAGCCAGTTTATACCAAGGAAGACCTTGAAGGTATGGAACACCTCGACTTCGCAGCAGGTATCCCACCATTCCTCCGCGGTCCTTATTCAATGATGTACCCGTTCCGCCCATGGACCATCCGTCAGTATGCAGGTTTCTCAACAGCAGAAGAGAGTAACGCCTTCTACCGTCGTAACCTCGCATCTGGTCAGAAAGGTCTTTCTGTGGCATTCGACCTCCCAACCCACCGTGGCTACGACCCAGACAACGAGCGCGTAGTAGGTGATGTAGGTAAGGCTGGTGTGTCAATCTGTAACCTTGAGAACATGAAACGACTCTTTGAAGGTATTCCACTCGCAAAGATGTCAGTTTCAATGACCATGAACGGAGCCGTACTTCCAATCCTCGCATTCTACATCAATGCAGGACTTGAGCAGGGCGCTAAGCTCGAGGAGATGGCAGGTACTATCCAGAATGATATCTTGAAGGAATTCATGGTGCGTAACACCTATATTTACCCACCAGCATTCTCAATGAAGATCATCGCTGACATCTTCGAATACACATCACAGAAGATGCCTAAGTTCAACTCAATCTCTATCTCAGGTTATCACATGCAGGAAGCAGGTGCAACTGCCGACATCGAGTTGGCATACACACTTGCCGATGGTATGGACTACCTCCGTGCAGGTGTGAACGCAGGTATCGACATCGATGCCTTCGCACCACGTCTCTCATTCTTCTGGGCAATCGGAATGAACCACTTCATGGAAATCGCCAAGATGAGAGCAGGTCGTCTGTTGTGGGCAAAGATCGTAAAGAGCTTCGGAGCCAAGAATCCAAAGTCAATGGCTCTGCGTACACACTCACAGACTTCAGGATGGTCGCTCACAGAGCAAGACCCATTCAACAACGTAGGTCGTACTTGTATCGAGGCTATGGCAGCCGTATTGGGTCACACCCAGTCGCTCCACACGAACGCACTCGACGAAGCAATTGCTCTTCCAACCGACTTCTCTGCACGTATAGCACGTAACACCCAGATTTATATCCAGAACGAGACAATGGTCTGCAAGCAGATCGACCCTTGGGCAGGTAGCTACTATGTAGAGACTCTGACCAACGAACTCGTGGAGAAAGCATGGGCACACATTCAGGAAATCGAGAAACTTGGCGGTATGGCTAAAGCTATCGAGACAGGTCTGCCAAAGATGCGTATCGAAGAGGCTGCAGCACGCACTCAGGCTCGTATCGACTCAGGCACTCAGACCATCGTAGGTATCAACAAATATCGTCTTGACCACGAAGATCCAATCGATATCCTCGAAATCGACAATACTGCTGTACGTAAGCAGCAGGAAGAATCGCTCGCAAAGGTACGCGCCAATCGCGACGAGGCTGCCTGCAAGGCTGCTTTGGCAGAAATCACCAAGTGTGTACAGGAATTCAAGGACGGCAAGAAGAGCGAGAACAACCTTCTCGACCTCGCTGTCAAGGCTGCAGGTCTGCGTTGTACACTCGGAGAAATCTCCGATGCATGCGAGGCAGTAGTCGGCCGTTATAAAGCAATCATCAGAACCATTAGCAACGTGTATAGTTCAGAAAGTAAGACAAGCGACATGTTCGCACAGGCATGCAAGATGACGGAAGAGTTCGCAAAGAAGAACGGACGCCGCCCACGTATCATGATTGCCAAGATGGGTCAGGACGGACACGACCGTGGTGCAAAAGTATGTGCTACAGGTTATGCCGACTGTGGATTCGACGTAGATATGGGACCTCTGTTCCAGACTCCTGCCGAATCAGCTCGTCAAGCAGTAGAGAACGACGTAGATGTACTCGGCGTAAGTTCTTTGGCTGCAGGTCATAAGACCCTCATCCCTCAAGTAATTGCAGAACTCAAGAAGCTGGGCCGCGAGGACATCCTCATCACAGCAGGAGGTGTAATTCCTGCACAGGATTACGACTTCCTCTACAAGGCCGGTGTGGCTGCCATTTTCGGACCTGGTACACCAGTCAGCAAGTCTGCTGTTGAAATGATGAAAATCCTCAATGAGGACTAACATGATACAAAGAGCGGCAATTTGCCGCTCTTTGTTTTTATGAAAACACAATTTCTTTCCTTTTCTTTGTGATTACTCATATTTTTTCACTACCTTTGCATGACCAAAGCGAATGAAAGATTATGGCAAGTAATTATAAGCAAAAGCAGCCTGCTCAGAAAAAGCAAGCTACAACCACAAAGTCGAACAATCCTACACAAGGCAAAAAGGAGTCGGTCATCACCATCAATCGTGGATTATGGTTGCCGATTCTCTATGGTGTGCTGTTCTCTGCATTTGCATTCTATATGCTCGCTGTGAAGAACGCAGACTACCTCTATGCCATTCAAGAACGATCGCTGTTCCTATACGACAGTTCCTTTTTTGACATGACGATGGTAAAACCAGGAGCTTTAATGACCTATCTGGGCTGTTTCTTCACCCAGTTCTTCTACCATCCCTGGTTGGGAACAACGATGCTCATCGTTATTTGGCTCATCACCTACTTCCTCACCATCAAGGCATTCAACCTAAAAGGAATGTACAGCGTGTTGGCACTATTGCCAATAGGTGCCCTACTCTGCTCCGAAACCATTCTCGGCTATTGGATATATTATAATAAGGTGCATGGCTATTGGTTCGCACCAAGTCTGGGACTGATGATCAACATGTTGATGATATGGGTGTACCGCATGACGAGCGAGAAGAACCGATGGATTGATTATAGTTTTATTGTATTGTGGTGCATCATAGGCTATTGGGCAACAGGATGGTTGGGTTTACTCTCCACACTCATCATGGCACTCACGAATGTGACACGTACACCTAAGAGCCGCATCATACCAATTCTAATTGCAATCGCATGTATTGTAGTCACACCTATCATTGCATTCCAATTCTATACCCAGATGCGACTCTGTGATGCATGGTTAGTAGGATTCCCCATATTCGAGACAGAGACCGTTGACGCCACACGTCCGTGGTATCCATTCGTCACCCTCACCATCTGTCTGTTGGTATTGGGTGCGATGAGTTTCGCTCGTAGCCCCAAAACAGTTTTGCTGAAATCCAAGCAAGCATTGCTGCTGATAGCATTACAAATCATCTGTGTGGCAGGTATCGTGCTCTGTGAATTTGGAGCCGACTTCGATGATTACAACTACCACGCAGAATTCCGCATCTATCGTGCTATCGATGAGAACAGATGGCAAGATGCCCTCGAAGAAGTTGGAGCTGTACCTGGTGACCCAACGCGCGAAATCTTGATGCTGAGAGATATTGCACTCAACCGAACGGGTAAAATCGGTGACTACATGTTCAAGTACAACAACATGAGCAAAGCTCCATACGTTTATGACTCGTTAGACGTCCACATGGCTCAGACGAACTCTCCATTGGTTTACTTGAATTATGCACGCCTGAACTTTGCGACCCGCTGGTGTATTGAAAACTCTGTAGAACATGGGTTCAGCTACGATAGCTATAAGATATTGACTCGCTGTGCTCTGGTAGCTGGCGAATACGATCTTGCCCGAAAGTATATCAACATTCTCAAGAAGACACTCTATTACAAGGATTGGGCAGAGAAATACGAACCCATGATTGGCAACCCGAAACTCATTGAGGAGTCGCCCGAGTTGTCGTTCATTGCTGAGTATTACAGACACTTCCACAACATGCTCGACTCTGATGAAGGTTTGGTTGAGATGTATCTGCTGAACTATTTCAGCAACACGATGAACAAAGACAGCAAACAACTGCAAGAAACCACGCTCTACTTCGCCCTACAAAGCAAAGATATTGATAAGTTCTGGCCCCGTTTCTTCCTCTATGCTCATCTTCACCCTGGTGAACCTATGCCTATCCACTATCAGGAGGCTGCATATCTCTACGGTCACTTGGAGCAGAAAGTCGACATCAGCCAACTCCCATTTGACAAAGAACGTATCGTAAACCGTTATGCTGCATTCCAGCAAACCTCAAATAAACTTGTCCAACAGGGAAAGAGCCCAGAAGAAGTCGGTTCATACATGAAAGCCAATTATGGTGACACATTCTGGTGGTTCTATTTCTTCTGCAGAGGCTTGAGTTCATACTAATTGTGTTTATAGAATTATGACAAAGATTCACGGCATCATCTCCATATTGTTCTGCCTCACATTGCTCTCATGTGGCAGACCTACTATTCCCGATTCTTTTCAGAAAGAGTCGAGAAAGCCTAAAGTGATGCCCGACTACACAGATGTGACCATACCTGCTAACATCTGTCCGCTGAATTTCCGCGTTTACGAGGTCGGTAAGGAAGTAGCTGTGCGCATCAGTGCAGGAAACCTGCAATACACCTACGGGAACGGAATGAAAGTATTGATAGACGAAGAGGAATGGCAAGGGTTGCTTCAGGCAGCTAAAGGCGACAAGATGACAATTGAAGTATTTGTCAACGAAAACGGCAATTGGAAAGCATTTGAACCCTTCTATTACTATGTGGCAGAAGATACGATTGATGAATATATATCGTATCGCTTGATACAGCCACTTTATGTAGCCTACGGGAATATGTCAATTGCCCAACGTCATCTGACTAACTACGATGAGTCTTTGATTTATGACAACACACTCATCAACACTCCCGAGCAAGGACAATGCATCAACTGCCATTCGTACCAGAACTATCGTACCGACAACATGATGTTCCACATGCGTGAAGGATTCCCTGGCACGATGATTGTGGATGAGGGACAAGTTAAAAAGGTTGATTTAAAAACTGAACAAACCATCTCAGCTGGCGTTTATCCTGCTTGGCATCCAACACAAGACCTGATTGCTTTCTCTACAAACCTTACAGGTCAGAGCTTCCACACAAAAGACATCGCAAAGGTGGAAGTGCAAGACAAAGAAAGTGACCTCATCCTCTATGATGTAAAAAGCAATGAGATATTCACGATAGCGAACGATTCCAACGAGTTGGAAACATTCCCCACTTGGTCGGCAGACGGACAAACCTTGTACTATTGTTCCGCTCATTTCGACTATGAGAACGATCTTACGAAAGACGGAGAAATTATCGAACGCTATAAGGACTTACATTATAATATATACGCAAGAGACTTCAACCTGCAGACTCATGAGTTTGGCGATAAGCGTCTTGTTTACGATGCTGCAGCAGAAAACAAAAGTGCCACTCTTCCGAGGGTATCTCCCGACGGGAAGTATCTCGCATTTGCACTTGGCAGCTTCGGATGCTTCCATGTATGGCATGCAGATGCTGACATCTATCTGCTTGATTTGCAGACCTTAGAGCTTATCAATCCCGAAGGACTCAACAGCGACCATTCAGATAGTTATCCTTCGTTCTCGAGCAACGGAAGATGGATCATGACTGCCTCACGCAGAGACGATAATAACTACACACGTCCTTACATCGCTTATTTCGACAAGTCGGGCAAGTGTCACAAAGCCTTCGAGTTACCTCAACGTGACCCCGAATTCTATACCCTGTTCACTCGCTCGTTCAATCGTCCGGAATTCATGATAGAACCCGTCAAGACGACACCAGAACAATTTGCAGTAGAAGCAATGAAAGATGCCGTAAAAGCAACGTTTAAAAAATAGAATATGAAGAAAGCTATCTATACCCTCTTGTTCCCATTAGCAGCTTATCTACTGCTAATCATACAAGCAGACTACCTCCACGCTGTGGCGGAGAACGATCTGTTTGTCAGTGGGCAGGCTTTCTTTGCCGAAACCATTCAAACGACTGGCGGCATCTGGACCTGGTTAGGCTGTTACCTCACCCAGTTCTTCCATTACCCCTGGTTGGGAGCACTCCTGATTGTGCTGATATGGACAGGGACCTACTTCCTGTTGGTTGACGCTTTCAAACTCAAAGGCCATCTGCGGCTGTTTGCTTGGATTCCGGTCTTTACACTTTTGGTTTCGATTGTCGATATCGGCTACTGGTTGTATTACATGAAGATGCCTGGCTATTGGTTCTCGCAGAGTCTCAGTTTCTTTGCTGCCACCTTGTTGACTTGGCTGATAGCCCGACTCGTAAGACTCAAAGCGGAAACCAACTTCTCGTGGATCATTTTCATCATTGCCTATTTCGCAATGTGTCAGCGATTCCCTGACTTCACACATCGCAACTACAGCAATCACCTCTTGCAACTGCCATTCGTCATTGCTCCTCTCTCAGTCGTACTGCTTCCTGTGTGGAAATACATCTTTTCGCATATCAAGGCAGACAAACTGATAACATCGTCTGCATGGCGCGATGGAATTATCAATCTTGCATTCCTCCTCATCATCTCATCAGCTGCTTATCTTTGTTCGTTCCGTGATGCGAATTTCCATTCAGAAATCCGTATGCAGGCAGCCATCGAGAATTGTGATTGGGAAGAAGTTCTCACCGAAGCAAAAGCAGCGAAAAGCCCTACAAACCTGATGGTAGTTTTCAAGAATATCGCCTTGATGAATACCGACCGCTTGCCCGAGATGCTTAAGACGAACAACAGCGGTTGTCTGCCTGAGAATGGTGATTCACTCGTTGTACGTATTGCCCAGATTGCCGGTCCTCTCGTCTATTACCATTTCGGACAAATCAACTACGCCTATCGCTGGGCGATGGAGAATAACGTTCTCTTCAGGCCACAGGTACGCAACATAAAGATGTTGGTACGATGTGCCATCATGAATCAGGAATTCGATTTGGCAGCAAAATACCTGACCATTCTCAGCCATACATCCTTCAATACTTCATGGATTCGTGAACACGAGCCTATGTTGCGCTTTGCTGACGAACTACATAAAAGTGAGGAGTATCGTTGTATTGCTCCGCTGATGAACGAAGACTTCAACGCATTAGACTCCGACAACGGTTTACCCGAGCAATGGATTCTCAGCCATTATGCCGATTTGGTTCACACACAAAATCCGAAGCAAGACCATCTGGCCATCTGTGCCGCTTTATGGATAAAGGACGAATACGCTTTCTGCTATCAGTTCTACAACTACCAGAAGAACAATCCTGGTAAAGCAGTACCTGAATTATACCAACAGGCTGCCATCATGTTAGGAACACGCGAAGACTCACCCATCAACGTGCAGGACTTCCCGTTCGACCAGCTCATCATGGCACGATACGAACGTTTCAACAACGACTACGCGGCACTTAACCAATCGGGTGCAAGCCATCAGGATATAGGTGAGCGCATGCGTGATTTCTATGGCGACACTTATTGGTGGTATTATTATTTTAGTGAATTCAAAGCATATTAAACAGAACACATATAACTCATCATCTTATGAAAAAAATCCTATACATAGTAATCTATGCAATGACAGTTGTTGCGTGTACACATCATCCAGATGTACCGCAGAACTACTCATCCGTCAATTCACAACCCGACATCTACCCCGACTACAAGGATGTAGTCATTCCGCCTAATATCGCACCTCTGAATTTCGGAGTAAGAGGAAACGTGTCCGATTGTGTGGCTCGATTCACCCTTCCCAATAATCAGACAATCACCTTCGGTTCCGACAACAAAGTGCTGATTGATGACAATGACTGGAAAGAAATGCTTGCGGCAGCAAAAGGAAGCAGCATCAAGGTCGAAGTGTTCACCAACGAAGATAATCAATGGAAAGCCTACCAGTCGTTCACCATTCAAGTAGCAAACGAGGAAATCGACCCTTATATCTCCTATCGTCTCATCTTCCCTTCATATGTAGCCTACGAGATGCTATGTATCAGCCAGCGAAACCTCACCAACTTCGACGAGAAGGACATCTTCAACAACATGATGGTATCTGGCGAGAAAGACGGACAATGCATCAACTGCCATTCGTACCAGAACTACGGAACGAAAAACATGCAGTTCCACATGCGTCAAGGTCACGGAGGAACGATGTTGGTAGTGAACGACAAACCGCAGAAGATTGACCTGAAGACCGACTCAACCATCAGTGCCGGAGTCTATCCTGCTTGGCACCCTACCCTGCCCCTCATCGCTTATTCTACCAACCATACCGGACAGAGTTTCCATACGAGGAGCAAAGCAAAGATTGAGGTGCAGGATTCCGAGAGCGACCTCATTCTCTACGACATCGAGAAGAACGAAGTACGTTATATCAGCGGAAAAGCCGACGAGTTGGAATGCTTCCCATGCTGGACACCCGATGGGAAGTACCTCTATTACTGCTCTGCTCATTTCGACTACCGCAACGATTCTCTCCCCAAGAGCGGAGAGATGATCATGCGTTACGAAGAAGTAAGATATGACATCTATCGTAAGTCTTTCGATGCTAAGAAACTCTCATTCGGACCCACTGAACTTGTTTACAAAGCATCTGACGACAGCATTAGTGCTACTTTCCCACGTATCAGTCCCGACGGACGCTATCTCCTCACAGGCATCGCACCCTATGGATGCTTCCATGTTTGGCATCCTACTGCCGACCTCTACTTAATGGATCTGAAGACCAACAAGTTACGAAAGCTGGAAAATGTGAACAGCCCTAACGCCGAGAGCTACCATTCTTGGTCGAGCAACGGTAGATGGATCGTATTCATCAGCCGTCGTGACGACAACAATTTCTCTCGCCTCTATTTCGCCTACTTCGATAAAGAAGGAAAAGCCCACAAAGCCTTTGAGCTACCTCAACGCGACCCCGACTTCTACACATACTTCATGCGTAGCTATAATGTGCCCGAATTTATGAAGGAGCCCGTTACGGTCACACCGCAGGAACTCGCCAGCGAAGCATTCCGAGATGCGAAAAAGGCTACCTTCGTCTCTGCCCCCAATGCCGACGGACGCTCTGGAGCATCCATCAAAGTCACAGAGGCAGAACATGTTGTCAACTAAGTCAAACAATCGAATCAACAAATACATCAATCATACAAAACGAACTAACTTATGAAAAGAGAATCTATCTTGACGGCTGCATTCACCATTGCCGTCAGCGTCATGGCACAAGGTACATTAACTGATTACCAACGCGCCTACAGCATAGGCGGCAGATATGCAGGGAAGACATCCAATTCCGTCCTGCAATCCCAGTTCGTCATCAACGACGAAGTGGGCAAGCAAATGTGGTATTCTGTTTCAGGCTCAAACGGAGCACTCGACATACAATACCACCTCATTGACCTGAAGACCAACAAGTCAACCCCGATGTTCAACAACGACAAAGTGCGTCAGCAGATGAGTGAGCAGCTGGGCAGACCCGTACAAAGAATCATCGACTCAAGCCCTACACTCTATAAGAACGAAGACGGACATATTGGAATAAAGTTCATCAGCAACGCCTACAACTGGACCTACGACACACAGACACAGACACTCGTTAAGGGTGACTCCCTTCGTATGGAGCGTGGCGAACGAGGCAACTGGGGACGTGGTGGTCAAGGTGGACAGCAACGCAGATGGTCCGAAGTTGACGACCAGCGCGGACGAGTTGCACGATTCGGAGATGGCAAGTTACAGATATACGGAAAGGACAACAACCTCTACCTCCGCAACACAGAAACCAACGAAGAGACAGCCCTCACCAACGACGGAAACGAGCAGTTCTACTACTCTTCATGGGGCAGTTTCTCTACTGACGGGAAATATTATGCGACGGTGAAAATCAAGCCAGCTCCCAAGCGCTATGTGACGTATGTCAACTCGTCGCCCACCGATCAGGTGCAACCCAAGTACTACAACATCGAATATGCAAAGCCTGGCGACTCGCTCGACTATCGCGTGCCTGTGGTCATCAACCTTGAAACACGCGAAATGAAGGTGGCCGACGATGCACTCTTCCACAGCCAATACGAACTATCAACCCCACGCTGGGACCGCGATGCGCATACCCTCACCTTCTCGTTCAACGAACGTGGACACAAGACCTACCGCATCCTTGAACTGAACGCAGAGACAGGAGTCGTACGTCCTATCATCGAAGAGAAAGAAGAGAAATACATTGCTTGGACACGTCTCAGCCGTCGTGATGTCAATGATGGCAAGCAAATCATCTGGTTCAGCGAACGCGACCGTTATGGACACCTCTATCTCTACGACCGCGCAACAGGAAAGGTAATCAACCAAATCACCAAAGGTAAGTTCTATGTACGTCGCATCATCGATATCGACGAGAAGAACCACGTCATCTACTTCACCGCCAACGGTGAGGGTTTGCCCAAGACCAATCCGAACGAAGACCCCTACAACATCCACTACTGTAAGGTCAACTTCAATGGGAAAGGATTCGTTGACCTCACCCCCGACGAGGGCAACCACAGCGTCACCTTCAGCGAAGACAAATCCTACCTCATCGACACCTACTCCACTGTCGAGAATCCACCTGTGACTGTGCTGCGAGAGGGTAAGACAGGCAAAGTCATGCAAACCCTGTCAGCAATGGACATCAGCAAACTGAAAGCAACCGACTGGCGTGCACCAGAGGTATTCGTAGCAAAGGGACGCGACGGAAAGACCGACATCTGGGGCATCATTCAGCGACCATCGAACTTCGACCCATCGAAGAAATACCCCATCATCGAATACATCTACTCAGGACCAGGCGACCAATACGTGCCAAAGACCTTCCAAGTCACCAATAGCCTCACTGCTTTGGCAGAACTCGGTTTCATCGTCGTTCAGATGGACGGAATGTCAACCTCATGGCGCAGCAAGGACTTTGAAGAAGTATGCTACAAGAACCTCAAAGATGCTGGATTCCCCGACCGCATTCTTTGGATAAAAGCCGCTGCAGCGAAATATCCCTATATGGATCTCGACCGTGTAGGTATCTACGGATGCTCAGCAGGCGGTCAGGAATCGCTCGCAGCCCTACTCTTCCACGGCGACTTCTACAAGGCAGCCTACTCTGCTTGCGGATGCCACGATAACCGCATGGACAAAATCTGGTGGAACGAACAATGGATGGGCTATCCGCTCGACGAATCCTACATCGCCAGCAGCAACACCGAACATATCGCCAACCTCAAAGGCAAACTGATGCTGCTCGTAGGTGAACTGGACGATAACGTTGACCCATCATCAACTTTCCAGGTTGTCAACCAACTCATCAAGCACAACAAAGATTTCGAGTTCATCTACCTGCCAGGCGAACGCCACACGATGGGTGGTACCTACGGCACGCACAAGATGTACGACTTCTTCGTGAAGAACTTCCTCGGTGTCGAACCACCAGCATGGAGCGAATTAGAACGTAGATAATGAATAGGGTTGCACGCCAAAGTGCAACCCTTTCTTTCTTATTCTCTCTACGATTTTTACGCTAAAATTTTGTGGAATAGAAATAAATCTGTAATTTTGCAGAAAATTTTGGGAAGTTATTATTATACCATAAATGAAAATCTATTTAATTTAATTATGGAGTTCAAAAAATACATCAACCAAATGATGATGCCCTGTGTCGCCATTGCGGCCGTGAGCATTTGTGTGTTATCGTGTAGCGACAATGACGACAACGAAACAGGATTCAACAAACCGTATGTCATCGAAGTGGAAGAAGGCATGACAATGCCTGCAAACGAGTTTCTTATTGTTCCTGCCACCTCCGATTGCGACCAAGCCGTTATCAACGCGCTGAATTCGCTCGAGAGAGTGACCAATGTGAAGGCGTTCAAGCTGAATACTCGCTACGACTATTACAATGAGCAGACCGTCACCAAAACCGCCTACTACTTCAACTACAAGCAGTATATCGACCACGACAACCCATCAAAGGGATGGTTCAAACAGCAGTGCGTCCTCACCGTCGCCGGGCATGACCGTCCCACTGTGCTCCACACCGAGGGATATGCTTTTGAAGACAAGCGAAATGATTTGCGAGTGATTGGCGAGCCTACGCTTGTGTCGGTACTTAACGCCAACTGCCTGCAAGTGGAGTATCGATATTTCGGCTGGTCGCTGCCTGAGGGCTATACGAACCGTTGGAATTACTTCAATGCCAAACAGCATTCTGCTGACCTGCACGACATCGTTTCCGACATCAAGCAATGCGGCATCGTCGGCGAGGAAACCAAATGGCTCGCCACGGGTGTCAGCAAAAACGGAATGACAACGGCTCATTATGCTTATTACCATCCCAACGACATGGATGCCTACGTGCCATTCTGTGCACCCTTCCTCCTGAGCCTCGACGACAAGCGCCCCTATACGTTCATCCTCTCGAAAGACGCATTCGACGAGGACACCGAGAAGCTGCAGATGGTGAAAGACGCATTTGTCAACTTTTTTAGCAACAAGCAACTGCAGACAGCGTGCGCCGAAATGCTCCGCTGGTACAAGCCAAGTCTCTCGTCGTATAGCGATGAGTTTTTAATAAAGTATCTGATGTGCTACATGTTCGTGAAATACTACCCCAAGATGTCGTACATCAAATTCAGTCGGTGGGAATCGATGATACCAAAGGCTGGCGACCTGCCCGATAAATACTATCGTTTCATCATGGCAGACGAGTACACACGCTATCCGGGCGAAACTTCCGAGATGTATTATCGCCGCCGCGACGTTGAGAAAGACATGACACTCGATAGCCTTCTATGGCAGCAGCCTTGGCACATCACCCGTGCCGAGAAACAGAAGCGACACTTCCCTTACTATGTTCAGGCATGCATGGAACTGGGCAGCTACGGCATAGACCTCTCGTGGATAGAACATTTGCTGACGCCCGAGCAAAAGGAATACATCAATGTCACGATGGATCCCTCAACCTATGGCGTTTCGTACGACAACGGAGCATTTACCAAGGAATTTCTCGACGGCATGAAGCAATCCACCTGCAACATGATGTTCGTCTACGGCATGCAAGACCCCTGGACTGGCGGGCAGATTCCATACGACAAAATGGGCGTGAACTGCCATAAACTATTCATCCAAAACGGAACACACAACGACTTCATCGATATGTGGAACCAGTCGGAGAAGGCAGAGCTGTTCAAGTGGCTCTATAGCCTCGGATTCGATATCGGAGAATAATGAAGGGTTAAAGGTTAAGGGTTAAAGACACACTCCTCCACCATAAATGGAAAGCTCCCCCTCTAAGATAGAGGGGGTGCCCTTTAGGGCGGGAGCGTATGAAAATAAGAACTAAAACAGAAGAAGGACCTGCACCAATGCAAGTCCTTCGTTCTGATTAAGATATTTTGGTGTCAATGTGTTGACATGACATTCTCCTTTCCACTCTTCCATAGTCAGCCCTCCTTATGTTGCAAACGGAAGAATTCTTTCTGCTGCTCAATCTCGCGTCGCAGCTCCTCTTCTGTAGGCATATATGTAAGGTACTTAGCTGCAAATAGTTGGTCATTGTCGTTCAGTACGGAATAGCGTGCAATGTCTTCGTCTGTTTCAGCACAAAGCAAGAGTCCAATGGTTGGGTTGTGTCCTTCCTGTCGCACCATCTCATCGTACATCCTCACATACATATCCATCTGCCCAACGTCTTGGTGACGTAGTTTTGAGGTTTTTAAGTCGATAAGTACAAAACTGCGAAGATGATAATTGTAAAACACAAGATCTATATAATAATCTTCCTTCTCCGTATGAATATGCTTCTGGCGGTCAACGAAGGCAAAACCTTTTCCTAATTCCATAAGAAACTGGATAAGATGGTCGATGATGCTTTGCTCCAACTTACTCTCAGTATAATCGGTGTTATTCTTAAACCCAAGAAACTCTGCAACAACAGGATTTTTCAGATATTCCAACTTGTCTTGTAATGGGGCAGTCAGTTGCCTCATCTCTCCTCGCACAGCGTCCTTATTCTGCGACTGGAGTAAACGATGATAGTACTGGCTGCTCACATTGCGCTGCAAGGTACGTGTACTCCACATCTCACGTCCAGCCTCCTGCTCATACCATTCACGAGCCTCCTTGTTGTTTTCTTGCAGAATGATGCTGTAATGCGTCCACTCCAATTTCAATGGACGAACGGGCTTCAGAATACTATAAATATCTTGCTCTTCTAATTTTCCAGTCACTGATTGGAAAATCTCGTCATACGTGAATTCTAGTAATTTTCCAGTCACTGATTGGAAAAAGTTGGGATGCTCTTGATAGAAGGCAATAAAGAGATAGAGATTGCTCTTCTTAAAACCTCTGCCATACTTTTCTGTCAGGCTTTTCGACAGATTCTTCACCACCTGTTCACCATACTCAGCACGTTTGTCTTTCAATACATCATGCTGAATGCGCATTCCCAGCAGCCAGTTGCGCTTTATCAGCGTCTCGTTGACCTGACGATAGGCAGTAGCTTGAGCCTGATCAATAATTGCACAAGCATCCTGAAATAGTACATTATTCTGCTGTTCTGCCAATATTGTTGTATTTTTGTTCTCTTCCATTTTCTTATTCATTATTGAATACAATACTCCCCCCAACCGCTTGTGGATTACCTCCTCCAGCTAATAACTCTCTTGGTATACCATAATCCATATTTCGTTGGTCTTAGTTATTGGATCACTCTGCAAATTTACGGAAAAAAGGTTAAAGGTTAGCGGTTTGCGGTTAAAGAAATAGAAAAAACATAGTTCTTTTTCTGTTCATCGCCCCTTTTTAATAGAAATGGAAGTATAATTGGAAGTTAAATAGTTAATGAACAGTGATAATGGACGATATCCAACAATAGAGCAAAGAACTAAGAGCAATGAAAGTTTAAAGGTTAGAGTTGAGAGAACAGTAAGAACTTTGTTTTTTGCTGTTCTCTCTCCTATTTATAATACTAAAGAGAGACAAAATGCAAAAAAGAGAAAATAAATCCGATGAAAAATTTCAGGTCACCATTTATCCCTCTATCCAAAGGTTATTTATGAGGACGGAAGATCAGAATGCGAAGATTGTGCATGATTTAATCAATCGTGTGGTCCCTAGAATAGAAGATATTGATCTTGAAACATTAATGGTTTTCTTGAGATTCTTTAATGCCAGCTTAGACGATGATGTCGATGAGGTGAAACACGGCTTCCGTTTTATTGTCGGCTATCAGGCTGCATGCATCATACCGCAGAAAAACCGGCAATAATGCCCCCTTTTACGACAATAACCTGCCCTTACTGACCGATAACGCAGGGTTATCCCACCACCCTATTTGCGCTGTAAGTGCAACATATCATTTATTTCGCACCTACAGGGTTTTGTTGCTGTGCGGTCTGATATTTACTAGTGTGCACTCCAACAATATTTCGACCGCACTCCAGCAACAATTTCACCTCATCTGTTTGACACAACAAGGTTATGCTCTTTCCTGGCAAAAACAATAAAAACACGAGGTAATATCAGTTTTTCAGGCTTTGAAAAGCCTATGTTTTTTTCTAAATCTACACACAGGGGTTTTGCAAGTTGATATCTATGTTCTTTTGTCGTATTGTTTGTGTTATTTTATGTTGTTTGTTGACGATTCTCGTTTGTTGTTGGAGCCGCTATATATATAGGCGGCTCCAACAACAAACAAAAATCTTATCGCGGCCAGAAGGGAATTACTACATCATTAAAACTATTTGTGCAAGTGTATTACATGCTGTGCATAAACTGAGTGTCTAGATTCCCAATGACAACATCAGGGACGATTGTTCCAACAGATGGAAAAGCGTTTTTAAGATATTTCCGAGATAATCTAAGGGCAATAAATCGATAGTCAACTTCAATTTTTCATTTTTATTTTCCTGAACCCTTAACCATGAACCCCGTTGGGGCTAATAGCGAAGAAATAAAACAGAAGAAGGACCTGCAATGCTGCAAGTCCTTCTTTCTAATTATTATGATGTGATGCCCTCAGATGATTAGTTGAATTGATCTGGATAATCATAGGGATCACCGCTTGTACACAGAATCTGTGTCATCTTGATGTCATACACCTGCATCTCTGGTTTCTTATATTCTTTCTTCTTCATTGTCGTGTCCTCCTTACTTTATAATAAT
>CACZXN010000055.1 GCA_902785075.1 uncultured Bacteroidales bacterium
ATTGACGAATAAGGGCAGGTTAGTAACGGGGAGTGTAAGTCCCCTTGGTCTTCACTAGTTTCTGCCATTCCATTAATAGTTTCGTTTCTGCCTCCTCGTGCTGACGGAAATCGCGTCAAATTGCTTCGACCAAGTGTGACAATTAACCCTTATTACCCCCACTTTCTGCAACCAGATTGGCCATTATGCCACATACTTCCCCTTAATTGAGGTAAAAAGGCAGAAATTCTACATCACTCATTTATGCACCAAGTACAGGGAAAAACATCGGAACAAGCGTCTCACGCATGTCTTTTGATGCCTGCGAGAGCAGGATTTTGATACATTCTGTGCCTTTTCCGAGCTTAGGCATCTTGGGTGCCTTGTGTTTACTAATATCGTATCTCATTGTCTTACAGCTTTTTAGATTGACCAGCCATTACAATTACAGTTATTACAGTTTATTTTTTAGGGGTGTTACTTACCCTTATTTTATATATAACTATCTATATATCAATTAGTTATATTATACTTAGAAGGGAATGCGACCCCTTATTTTTTAATTGTAATTTCTGTAATTGTAATTGACACGACCCATTGATTAACACTTAGCTATGTCTTTTCCTAATTTCGGTTGACAGTTTTTTGTTGAAGGTGAAGATAAAACAGAGGCACTGATCAGTGCGTCAGCTAGGAAAGAAAGGTTGTCAACGAGAGCTGATTTGTGCTCTGCATGCGAATAAATAGGAGCTAAAAACAGTCAAAAAAGGCATATATTTAACATATTTTACATTATTTATTTGGTCATGTCTCATAAAATGGCTAACTTTGCAATTCGAAACCGAAAAAGTTTGGGTTTACCCATAAATAAAATGTGCACTGTTTTTTGGATGAAGCGTTTTGTTAGTTGCATTATATTTTTGATTACCGTTTTTCTGTCAACATTTGCTGCTGACAGGAAAGAAATATTTATTATTGCTCCTCTCTCAGCAGAAAATGCATGGTGGACAGGCAACTTAACGGCAATCGATGATTTGCAGAACGAACGAAACGACTTGGAGGTAAAAACCTACGAATTGTCGAACAAGACCTATAACTCCGTAGCTGAATACGAAGATCAAATCAACAAACTCAAGGATTGGTATCCAGACAAGCATCCTGACTTGGTATTGGTATTCGGAACTGCGTGCTACCCCGCCATCTATCAGCTTAATGAATTCTGGCCAGACGTACCGTTCATCCTTGTAGGTGAGTTTGACTATATCTGCGAAAAGGAATATCTGTTTACTCCTTATTGGGACAAAGATGCCAAACGAACAAAGCTGACTGAATTGCAGGATGACTTCAACATGACGTTCATTCAGACTCCTATCTACTATAAGGAAACGATAGACCTCATCTGTCAGATGATTCCTAAACTTAAGAAAATCTTCTTTATTGGAGGAGAGGAATTGTTAAGCAAGGAACTGACAGCGCTGTTCAAGAACGAGGTTGAAAGCCGTCATCTAACATTCGTCCCTTATTTGGCACAAGATCACCAGACAACCGACCTTGAATTTGCTTTAAGTCAGATTGACCACACGACAACAGGAGTTATTTACACGAATTGGCTTTCACGCACTAAACCGCGCAATAAATTATTGAAAACAGGTGTGAGAGACATGGTTGAAGAGGCTTCACCTCATTTCAGCCCCTACTTCGAGAACACCAATGTTGACGATGCTGTCGGTTTTGTCTGTTACGATCTTAATCTGTACAACAAATTGTTGAGTGCAACCGTATTGAAGGTGATTGACGACAACGTAGCCCCTCGAGACATTCCTCACGAGGTAATACCCGCCCAGCCACCTGTCATTAACGTGAAAGACCTCCGACGCTTTAACATAGACGAACATCTCATCCCAGAGAATGCAATATTGGCAAATGACACATCTACGTTCTGGGAGCAGAATCGTCGAACCATTCTTATCTCTTTATTCGCAATACTCACCATCATTGTAGTATTCCTTTTAATACTATACATCAGAGGACGGCGATTCAGGAAAGAGTTGGCTGCAGCCAAGCAACGGGCAGAGGATTCGGATCGCTCGAAGACTCTTTTCGTACAAAACATGAGTCACGATATACGCACACCACTCAATGCCATCATAGGATTCTCGCAACTCCTGTCGCTCCCTGAGGGAGCCATCAGCGACGAAGAGAAACGCGAATACTCCAGCTATATCAACAACAGCACCAACATGCTCATGATGCTTGTCGATGATATCCTGAACCTTGCAGAGGGAGAAGAGGGAAGCTACAAAATCGAGATTTCGGAAACCCCTTGCAACTCAATTTGCCGCAGCGCTATGACCAATGTTGAGTATCGAGTGAATCCAAACGTCAATCTCCGCTTCACCAGCGAAGTTGACGATGACTACACAATCATGACCGATGGACGTAGAGTACAACAAGTACTTATCAATTACCTCACCAATGCATGCAAACACACCAACGAAGGTGAAATCGTCCTCCATTGTTCCCTGTCGGAGAATCCAGGTAAGATGACCTTCTCAGTCACCGATACAGGCACAGGCATTCCAAAAGACATGCAAGACGACATCTTCGAACGATTCACAAAACACGATATCTTAGTTCAAGGAACAGGGTTAGGTCTGAATATCTGCCGTACGGTAGCAGAAAAACTGAATGCCGAAGTAAAACTCGACAAGACCTACACCAAAGGTGCACGTTTTGTACTTATCATCAACTTATAAGAAGAGGGAAACGGATACACATCACAAGCACATGGAATTCCCATTTTTGTACAACAAAACGACAAAACAGGCACTCAGAACATCAAAAAAAATATTAAAAAGAAAGCAAGGATTTGCAATTTTGCGAAAAAATTCGTAACTTTGCAAATGAAAAGCTAAAGCCACGTTTAATGAAAGCAAATAAGGTACTATTCATCACAACCGAAATGATTCCCTATGTTGCAGAATCTCCACTGTCAATAAAGGGTCAGCAACTGCCGCAACTCATTCAAGAGATGGGGCACGAAATCCGTACGTTCTCTCCGAACTGGGGAATCATCAACGAACGCAGAAACCAACTCCATGAAGTCATTCGCCTTTCTGGAATGAACATCATCATCGATGACACAGATCACCCGTTGCTCATCAAAGTAGCATCGCTACAGAATGCACGCATGCAGATCTACTTCATCGACAACGACGACTACTTCACCCGCAAGGGAATCGTAGCCGATGAAACAGGAAAGGAGTATCATGACAATGGCGAACGTTCGATATTCTATGTACGTGGCGTACTCGAAACAATGAAAAAACTGCGTTGGATACCAGACATCATCCATTGTCAGGGCTGGGCATCAGCCATAGCACCCTTGCTCATCAAGCGTGCCTATCAGGACGAACCATCGTTCTGCGACTCGAAAGTAGTGGTTTCGGTATCTGCCTCGGAATTCAAAACCGACTTAGGCGACAGTTTCCAGCGTAGCGTACCATTCAGGGACATAACCACCAAAGACATCTCAGACGTATGTACAGGCAACTGCACATATACAGAACTCGCAAAGATAGCAATCAAGTTCGCAGATGGAGTTGTATTTGAGTCAAAGCGGATGCCTTCAGAGATAACCACATACGCCAAAACTCTTGGCAAACCCACCCTCGCCTATCAAGGCGAAGAAAACTACGCAGAGGCCTACAGCGACTTCTATGACTCACTCATGGATGCAGACTAACCACCTACGGACGAGCCGACAAACAACACTCAAAACGCTTTTTCACAATTCATTATGAACCTCAAGCCATTCTACATAACAGCATTGCTGTTCACTACATTCCTCATATTCATTGCTTGTGATGACAACACTGATACGTTAGGAAGCGATTTGATGCCTTCAAGCGACATCGTTGTGAAAGAAAGCCGCACATACGACGTCTACACACAATCATACTCTGCAGGCGACTCTGTACTTGCACGTTCAAGCAGGTCCTACCTCGGACAGTTTACCGACCCAGAAACCGGCACTATCATCAAATCGGACTTCCTGGCTCAGTTTCACTGCATCGACGATTTCTCCTTCCCCGACTCTATCGTCGGCGACAGTATCTTGTCAACCGATTTGAAACTCTATGTCACAAAATATGTGGGCGACTCGTTAGCAACCTTTAAAATCAGCGTCTATCCACTCACGAAAATCATGAATCCAGATGCTGACTACTACACGAACATCAACCCTGCCCTGTATTGCGACACAAGCGTAGCCCCCATTGCAGAGAAATGGTTCACACTCTCCGACCGCACCATCAGCGATTCGGAACGCAATAAATCAACCTACAAAAACAGAATTGTCATTCCGCTACCCAACTCAGTAGGAAAACAGATTCGTGCGGCATGGGATTCAAATCCAGAATACTTCGACGACTCTGAAGCATGGATCAACAGCGGACTTCCCGGAAGCAAAGGATTCTACTTCAAACTCGAAAGTGGTGACGGTGCACTCGCCTATATCAACATCGTGCAATTCAACATCAACTATCGTTACCATCTGTGGGATGAAGATAAAGACACCACAGGTTCTTGTCAGTTTGCAGCTACCGAAGAAGTCATTCAGGCAACCCATTTCGCCAACTACAACCTCGAGAAACTGCTTAAAGACAACACTTCCACCTATCTCAAAAGTCCTGCTGGCATCTTCACGATGGCAACCCTGCCAATTGATCAAATACTCACTACCGATACCATCAATCAGGCAAAACTGGTGCTGACCCGCTACAATGACATCATCAATAGCGGATTCCGTCTCGACATCCCAAAATATCTGCTCTTGGTACGACTTGATGACTACAACAAAGGATTCTTCGAGAACTACCATCTAGCCGATGCAAAATCATCCTACCTCTGTATGTTCAATTCGGCCAACAACACCTATACATTCAACAACATCTCGCACTTGATTGGTACAATGAAGAGAGAACTGCATAATGGTACTGCAACAGCCAACTACAACAAAGTGTTGCTGATACCTGTAGAACCAACTTTCGACTCATCAACCGCCTCAACTCAAAACCTCGTAAAGCTCTGTCACGACTTCTCTATGACAAGTGCACGACTCGTAGGCGGAACTAATCCAGTCAAGCTCGAAATCATCTACAGCAAGTTTGCGAAATAACAGTATCGCTTATCTCAACATAATAAAAATGGACGGGAATCAATTCCTGTCCATTATTATTTTAACCGTAAAAGAATCACTAACCCCTTCACTACCCAACACCTTTTATCATGGAAACAAGCAACACACAGATGTAGTTGAAATAAACGACAGCAAGAAAGAGGTTCATGTCACGTTTCTTATAACCCGTAGGAGTAAACTGATCAGAAGTCAGTCGAGACGATTGAAGACGCTGCATCACCTTATCATATAAATAATAGAACCCCCATCCGATAAGGCAGCCAACGATAAGCCCCACACTGACATCTCCGAAGTAATGCACTCCGAGATACAAGCGAGTAAAAGTAGTGGTGGCTGACCAGAAGTACAATGTGAAGGTTACAGCCTTATAGCGGAACAACAAAGACAGGAATGTAGCCATGCAGAAGGTGTTGCATGCATGACCCGAAAAGAATCCGAACCGTCCACCTCGGTATCCGTCAACAATATCGATAAGATACATGATTTCTGGATCTTGTGTAGGTCGCCATCGAGCCACCATAGGTTTCACAAGACCTGAACAAAGCCGATCGGCCACAAAAATCATCAAACCAATGGTCAGGAGGATGATAAAAGCATCGCGCACATAGTTGTTACGGAAGAAGATTACCAGCAACATAATGATGATGAGTGACCACGAGAAAGTATTCGTAACACACATCATGAGATTATCCCAAAAGAGCGAGTCACTTCCATTAAGTGCAAGCGTGATGGATTGGTCAAGTTGCTGAATCATAGGCCTGTATTTTACGTGTTCCTCTATTTATATAAGATACTCCGATAATTTTTATGCGACTCTAAATCTGCTCAAACACACTGACAGGCACCCATCCAACTTTACCTTCCTCTAGTTTCACTTCACTCCACTCTTTCATCGACTCGTCGAGTAACTCAACCTTTGAACCTTCATGGATGATGAAGAGATCGGTACTTGTATCGCTCGGCGAACTCTTTACAGTAACAGATGGCGACATAATGATGGCAAAGTGACGATTGACTGTAGCAAGATGCTGCGACAAGGCACAGAGGTTTGCTACAATTGTAACAAAGAGCATCAACAAACAGCCATAGAAACCCGTCTTTCGCCATGATACATTAGACATGAAGGCATAGAGCAGAATGCATGCCAACATCAACACAAAGGAAACAAAAGCAATGACAAGCCAGCTATTGATACTCATCAAATTTGTCAAACTGCGCCACCAAGTGACAAAGAACATCTCTGATGGAGGTGTAACCTTATCAGAAGTCTTTCCTCGTGCCAACGCTAAGTTCTCCTTCGTATCGCTATCACTTGGATCGAGCACCAAGGCACGTTCGTAGTTGAGGATTGACAACGCTACGGAATCCAACTTGTAGTAGCAATTACCGAGATTATAGTAGAGATCCTTTGATACGCCTTGTTCACGAATAATCGATTGATAGATTTCAGCTGCCTCAGCATAGTGTTCATTGGCATAAAGGTCGTCTGCCTGTTGTTTATTCTGAGCAGCTATATCAAGCGATGTAGCAGAAAGCAGCAGCATTCCTATCACAAACATCGCAGAAGGAATCTTAACCTGAGGCGTTTTCTTAAAGTTATCTTCAATCTTGCTGATTACACTGACAGCACTATTATATACAGTTTCCATATTCTCGTTTGGATTACCTGGTGCATAGCGAGCAAACTCACATTCGTTCAATGTCTTGATGAACTCATCAATAAGCAATGGATCGACTTGCTGTTGAGCGAGCGCCGCATTGATATTGTCCTTATTGAGGTTCGACTGCGGCATGTTGAGTTTATCAGCGATATATCCCCACAATGCACGCATGACCTCATCATAGAACTCACTCTGGTTCCTGTCTGCAAGCAGTTTAGCTGCGACTTTCAAACGCTTCTTTGCTATCTTGTTGGCCTTACGTCCTCTCATCTTGGCGATGTTGGCATTATCTTTTATCTGCTTATGACCGATAGCCAGAATCAAAATGAAAATCAACAAAGGAATGAGGTATGCCAACCAGAACTTCCAAGAACCGAAGAAATCGTCACCCGACTGATGAAGGGTGGTTTCGCCTGTCTTGATATAACGAATATCCTTATTCAGTTCCTTCACGTCCTGTTGGTTGTTGGTGTAACTTGCAACAGAACTGCTTGAACCGCTTCCCTTCTCCACTTCGACGGTATAGGGTTCGGTTGTAACTGTCTTATAGCTATTCGTCGATGGGTCGAAGAATACAAAGTCGGTTGCAGGAATTGTGTACTTACCTGGATGGCGAGGAACTGCGAGGTATTCAAACTCTTTCGTACCACTCAACCCGTTGCGATTCAAGGAGAAATTATCAGTAGTCTTAGCATCATAAGTCTCGAAATCCTTCGGGAACGCCACTTCTGGAGCAGCAATCAACTTCATATTACCGGTACCCTTAATGTTGATTTTCAAGGTGACCGCATCATTTGCTTTCACGTTCTGCGAACTGATAGAGGATGAGGCAGAGAACGAACCTACAGCACCTGAGAAGTTTGCAGGTTTGTCAGGAAGCGGACTTACATGAATGGTGAGTTTCGGAGTGGTGATCTTCTTCTTTACCTCAATCAAACCACCTGTTCCGTTAAAGAATGCCTCAATCGGATCGATAGCACGGTTTTGCTGCACAACGACACCCTCGTAAGTGATTGAAGGGATAACCAGTTCACCCGACTTCTGAGGGAAGAGCACATACTGACTCCAAACAACAGAGTGGTACAGGCGTCCATTATAATTCTCGGGGGTGAACTCTTTGTTTCTTGGTAGAGGTATTTCCTGAATCTGGAAGCCATCAAGGGTAGGCAACTTTCCATCGAGTTGAGTCAAGTTGACCAATGAATAAACCTTGTAGGTCACTAATATCGCCTCTTGCTCATACACTTTGGTTCGGCTCGCTGTAGCTGTCATGAAGAGGTCCGAACTCGAAATCGAGGTTGATTGCGAACGTGGGCTCTCCTCCTGCATACGCTGACGTCGTCCGCCTTGTTGCTGATACTGCTGGTTTTGGCGGTTACCTCCACTCGATGCCACAACTTGTATGCTCAACCCTTGCGACTTATAGGTCTGTCCTCCAACAACAACACTTGCAGGAGGAATCGTATAGGTACCCGCCTTGGTTGCCATCAACGTGAACGTATAGGTGTAGGAGGAACTCTGAGACATCTGTCCGTTGATATACTGGAAACTACTCTGCTGTGAGGTACTTGGGCCATACATCACATCAAAGCCTTCAAATTTCGGATAGCTGAAGTTCGACACATCCTGACTGTTGACGGTGTATTGCACACGGAATCGCTCACCCACCTCCACGATAGAAGGAGCTGAAGCTCTGAACGACACATTATCGGCAAATAGAGCGATGGTCGGTAGCGACCAAAGGATTGTCAGAAGTGAAAAATACAACTTATTCATTGTCCTATCTTGTATGCATTATCTGTTCTACATCATATTACCAGTCTTTCTCCAGTCCTTGACGATGGGCTTTCTCTGCTTTCTGCACCTTACGTTGCACAGCCTTCTCATCCTGCTGGGCAGAATTGAGCAACTGTTCTGCAGTCTTATCGTCCATCTGAGGTTTCTGCGGCTCAGCAGGTTGCTGCTGTTGCTGTTTTTCCTGTTGTTGATTTTTATTCTGCTGGTTCTGCTGATTCTGCTGGTCTTTGTTTTGCTGATCCTTCTTGTCTTGATCTTTATTCTGATCTTGCTTGTTGTCGCCTTGATCCTGTTTGTCTTTCTGCTGATCCTTCTTGTCCTGATCTTTGTTCTGATCTTGGTTCTTATCCTGATTCTGCTGATTCTGGTTCTGATTCTGTTGGTTCTTTTTCAGCATATATTGCGCCATTGCAAGATTATAGCGAGTCTCATCGTCGGTAGGATTACAACGCAGCGCACTCTTATAGAGTTCGACTGCTTGCTCAAACGACTTCATCGCATCAGGACTATTGGCCTTCATCAGATTCCGTCCTGTGAGATAAGTCAGGTTTCCCATATTATGATAGACATAGGCTTTTTTCTCTGGTGTCTCAGCCATCTGCTCAAGTGCTTTCTTGTACTGCTCGAAAGCTACTGAGTCCTTACCTTGAGGGGTAATTGCATTACCCAGATTGTAAAACGCCTCGAGCGACTTGTTCATGTCGAGCGCCTTACGATAATACGTTTCGGCCTTATTGTACTCTCCATCACGGAAGTGCTTGTTTCCCATACGAATACAATCACGATCGCTACTCTGCGCCATGAGTTGCATGCCTATCATCAGCGACACGATTGTAAAGAAATATCTTGACAGTTTCATACGATACACCTTATTGTTTATTAAAAAGTTTAAATCGGCTGAACAACTTGTTTTTCTTGTCGAGTATACAGAGTTCGACACAGATTACAATGAACAGCAGGATGGCTACAGCGATAAACTGTTCGTCATATTCGGAATACATCGATGTAGTAAAGTCCTCTTTCTGCATCTTGGCGATTTCGGTTTCCAACATCGACTGAGCATCATCAGTACGGTCAACATGGATATAGACTCCGTTACCTGCCTGAGCTATCTGCTTGCCGACAGATTCGTTTAGTTTGGTCGTCACCACGTTTCCTTCCATATCTTTCTTGAACTGATTATTTCCTAACGGAATCGGACCACCCTGCGGAGTACCTACAGAAAGTACAAAGATGCGAACACCCATCTCTTTGGCCATCTTAGCAGCTTCTACTGCATTTTGTTCGTTGTCTTCTGCATCAGTGATAAGAATCAATGCCTTACCCGTAGCCGTATTTTGTGTGAAACCCGATAACGACTTCTGGATAGCATCTCCCAGGTCGGTTCCTTGCAATGAAATGGTCTTCGGATTGAGCTGGTCAAGAAACATCTTTGCCGACACGAAGTCTGATGTGATTGGCAACAAAGTGATAGATGTTCCGGCAAAAGCAACCAAACCCAGTTTGTCCTCATCCAACTGGTCAATCAACTTACTGACAATCATCTTCGATTTACCGAGTCGATTAGGAGAGATATCTTCACATAACATCGAGTTCGACACATCGACAGCAATGACTGCTTCAATGCCTGAACGCTTCACCTCCTCATTACGCATTCCATACTGGGGACGTGCCATAATGAATATGATGAGTGCAAGAGCTATCATCATCAGTACGAACTTCACAATCGGACGGACTGTTGATACATCGGGCATGAGATGCGCCAGCAAACTGCTGTCGCCAAATTTCGCCAGATTGCATTTACGACGATACCTCAGGAACACAAACAAAGCTGTAAACACAGGTATCAGAATCAACAAATACAGATATATTGGATGTGCAAATCTAAACATTGTCTTCAGTATTTATGGAAGGCGGCGCAATACCACCATCCTCATCAGCAATTCTAATATGAACGTAATCAAAGCAGCCAAAGCAAACGGCTCGAACAGTTCGTTGCGCTTACTATATTGTCGCACATTGAACTTCGTACGCTCCATCTTGTCTATATCGTTATAGATGGCATCCAGTTCGGCATTCCGCTGAGCACGGAAATACTGTCCGCCCGTCTCCTTCGATATCTTGGTCATCGTAGCCTCATCAATTTCTACAGGCAAGTTGATTGTACCTCCTGTTGGAAGCGGATAAGGGGCCATTCCTGTCGTTCCGATACCAATGGTGTAGATACGAACCTTCTGCTTCTTGGCTATCTCAGCTGCTGTAACAGGCGATATGTTACCCGCATTGTTCACACCATCAGTCAACAGGATAATCACTTTCGACTTAGCCTTACTTTCACGCAGACGTAGCAACGCATTCATGATTCCGTCACCTATGGCTGTTCCGTCATCGATAGTTCCGTTAGCTGCCATACGGGTATCAGCACTAGCATACAGATTCATCAGTGCAGCGTGATCAGTCGTCAATGGACATTGTGTGTAAGCCTCTCCTGCAAAGAATGTCAAGCCGATATTATCGTTCATACGCTTCTCGATAAAGTGCTGAGCTATCTCGCGGAGGGCTTCTACACGGTTAGGTCGGAAATCTTGTGCCAACATACTGGTCGACACATCGACTGCCAGCATGATGTCGATTCCCTCAACGTCGGTATCGCTCCATGAGTGTTTACTTTGGGGACGTGCCAAGATGCAAACCACCAGTCCTATCAACACCACTCTTAACAAGAACGGCACATGTATCAGGTACTGGCGAAACGACTTCGGAAGCGCCTTGTATTTAGCAGCCTCAGGCATTTTGAGTGTCGCCCTACTCTTCTTATTTCGTAACACATACCAAACGATATAGGGTATGAGTACTGTGAGCAAGATGAAATAATATGGATTATTGAATACCATGATGCTTCATTCTTTTAAATAAACAAGTAATACAATCGATAGCCGAGGAACCACAGCAGCACAATAATGGCAATGGCCACAATGGCTATACTTGAGATAAGCACTGCTTTTGCTATCTTCGAACGTTTCTCCTCTACAACGATTTCCGTTGGTTGAGGTTTCACTTCCTCTTCTATCTTGGTCTGATTGATATACTCTACGGCTGTCACCAAGTTACGGTCGTTCTCGTTGATGAGCGTTGTATATTTTGCAAACTTCACCAAATCGGCTGTACGGAACAGCTCTCTCAACTCATTCAGAGCCTCTTCATCGTTCTCTGCCTGCAGATGTTCGATGATTTCTGCTGAGGTCATCTCCATCGCATTAAACTTGAAACGCTCGGAGATATATTGACGCAATGTATCTGTCAACTGAGTATAATACTCTTTCGAATCCTCGCTCTGCACCAGTTTATCCTCCTTGATCTGAGCAATCTTCTGCATTGCTACCTTATGTGGAGCTATATGCTGACGCAACTTGATACGATGAATAATCGGTTTATTCGTTATCAGTCGAATCACCACATACACCAAGACGGCTATCAGCAGCAACAGCGCCAAACCCAGCCAGATGACGGGTTTCCAATCATCCCAGCTGAATGGAGGAGCCATCTCTGGCTTAAAACCACAGATGCTATCCACATGCAGCGTATCGACATTGAGCGTCAACACTTTCAGCGCCAGATTCTTCGATTGGTACTCTTTTCCGTCAACCTTCACCGTCATCGGGGGAATGTAATAGAGAGCCGAATCGAACGAGGTGACCAGATAGCGCTGAGTCAGCACCATCCGCTTCCCATCATTCAGCAGTTGTGTATCGGGTTCCGACATCTTCACCACTTCCACTCCTGGTATGATTTGCTGCAGGGAATCGTAGTGAGCAAACTCCACGCTCTTGCCGGCATCTGCACTTACCTCCACAGCAATACCCACCTGCTGACCGATAAAAATCCGTGTGGAGTCTATCTTTGCATCAACAGTCACCTGTGCACTTAGCGAAACTACACTGAATAATGCACCGACCAATGCTATAATTCGTATTCCTTTCAATGTTTCAATCCTTTTTATTTGTCAACTCTCCTTAACTCCTTCTCCGGAACAAATTCATCAACGATTTCACATAGTCCTCATCTGTTCGTACAGAAATGCTATCCACGTTCGATTTCGTCAACATCGTGTTCAGTTTGCCTTGATGCTGAACCCACCACTCGCGATGTGCGCGTCGTACGGCCGATGAAGCGGTATCAACCCATAGTTCCTCACCTGTCTCTGCATCCACCAACCGAATCAGTCCCACATTGGGCAACTCCGTCATTCGCTGATCATACACCTGAATGGCCACTACGTCATGACGTCGGTTGGCAATCGTCAGCTCCTGCTGGAAATCCTTTGCATTATAGAAATCGCTAAGCAGGAATACCGTACAATGCTTCTTGATGGCGTTTGTCATAAACTCCACAGCCTGACCGATATCGGTCTTATTACTCTCGGGCTGGTAGTTCAGCAGTTCACGGATAATCAGCAGGATGTGTTTCCTTCCCTTCTTCGGTGGGATAAACTTCTCCACCTTGTCCGAGAAGAAGATGACGCCGATCTTATCGTTGTTCTGAATAGCCGAGAATGCCAGCGTAGCAGCAATCTCAGTCACCATCTGACGCTTGGTCTGACTGATGGTTCCGAAATCAAGACTACCCGACACATCCACCAGCAGAATCACGGTCAGCTCTCTCTCCTCTTCAAACACCTTCACGAAAGGTTTGTCGAAACGAGCTGTCACATTCCAGTCGATATCTCGCACATCATCTCCATACTGATATTCGCGAACTTCAGAGAAAGCCATACCCCTACCCTTAAAGGCAGAGTGATACTCACCAGCAAATATGTTGTTGGAGAGTCCACGTGTCTTAATCTCTATCTTGCGTACCTGACTCAGCAGTTCTGAAGTTTCCATCAACTTTTCAATTCTTCAATCGTAAATTGTAAATTGTAAAATAGTAAAATTACTATGGTACTTCCACCTTATTTAATATCTTGCTGACAATCTCCTCAGAGGTTACATTACTTGCCTCTGCCTCATAAGTCAGTCCGATACGATGGCGAAGCACGTCGTGAGCAATCGCACGCACATCTTCTGGGATGACATATCCACGATGCTTGATAAAGGCAAATGCACGCGAAGCCAAAGCCAGGTTGATAGATGCACGAGGCGAACCTCCGAACGAAATCAAGCCCTTCAGTTCCTGCAACTTATACTTCTCAGGATAACGTGTAGCAAACACAATGTCTGCAATATACTGTTCAATCTTCTCGTCCAGATACACGTCGCGCACCACCTTGCGAGCAGCCTCGATGTCAGCTGTACCCATGATTGGTTTGATGTTCACTTCTTCGCCCGAAATGTTCTGACGGATAATCTTCTTCTCCTCGTCCAACTTCGGATAGTCAATCACTACCTTCAGCATGAAACGGTCCACCTGAGCCTCAGGCAGAGGATAAGTACCCTCCTGCTCAATTGGGTTCTGGGTTGCCAATACCAAGAAAGGCTTTGGAAGTTCATACGTCTGTGTGCTGATTGTCACCTGACGCTCCTGCATTGCCTCGAGCAAAGCACTCTGTACCTTAGCTGGAGCACGGTTGATTTCGTCGGCCAACACGAAGTTAGCAAACACAGGACCCTTCTTGGCCATAAACTGACCATCCTTCTGGCTATAAATCATCGTACCGATTACGTCGGCTGGAAGCAAGTCAGGAGTAAACTGAATGCGGCTGAACTGAGCATCAATCAGCGAAGCCAATGTACGAATTGCCTTCGTCTTTGCCAAACCAGGAACACCCTCGAGCAACACATGACCGTCAGACAACAAGCCAATCAACAACGACTCGACCAAATGTTTCTGACCGATGATAGCCTGATCCATTCCTGTCATCAGGTTTGTGACAAATACACTTTGTTTTTCTATTCGCTCGTTCAATTCGCGAATATCTACAATTTCTGCCATACAATTATAATTTAGTATTCAATTCTTTTTCGGCTGCAAAAGTACTACTTTCTATCGACACACCACTAATCTGTTAATCTTTTTTAGGACAATTCGTCCACTTTTTAAGAGTATTTAATTATTACTTATAATTAAACAGACAATTTCAAAGAAGGAACAAGCCTCAACAAGTGGCGAAGTATGGTTTTCCAGATAGTATCAGCTACCTCCGCAATCCTTCAGCCTATTTTTTGCAGCCCCTAGGGGAAAATGTTTTTTCCCTTAAGGGGAATTTCTGTTGCAGGTCGTGCAACGTACGTTGCAGGTCGTGCAACATAGATTGCAGGTCGTGCAACATAGATTGCAGGTCGTGCAACAGAAATTTCCTCTAGGGGAGAAAGAAAAAAAGGATTAATGGGGGAGTTTCTTCAACACAAGGAACATGCCTACAAGGATGAGAATGGTTCCGATGATATAGAAAATGGTGATTTGTTCATCAAGAACCAGCCAGGCAAAGATGGCGGTAACCACAGGATTAAAGTACACATAATTCGTTGCTACGACAGCTCCCAACCGCTTTATTGCCCAATTCCAAGCAACAAAACAGAGCATGGATGCCACACAACCTAGGAAGAGCAAGTTCCAAAGGATTGCTGGTCGCAGAACGACACTCAGCGAAGGCATGTCGGGATAGAACATCCAATAGGGAATCATCGACAACAACCCATAGAAGAATACCTTGCGGGTGATGAATAGCGTGCTGTAGCGCTTGGTGGCAGGAACCATCAACAGCGAGTAGAAAGCCCAACAGAGGCAGGCAGAAAAAGCAAGAGTGTCGCCCAAAGGTGACAGATGGAGCACGAATTGTCCGTTGAGAACCACCACTACAGCTCCTACAGCAGCAATAATCAATCCAGCAATCTGAATGCCTCGCAGTCGCTCCGAACGATAGAACAGAGCAATCAACAGGGCTGCAAAAAGTGGACAGAGACAGACAATCAGCGAGGTGTTGGTCGTTGTGGTGTAAATCATCGCACTATTCTCTGTAATGAAATACAACGACCCACCTGTGACACCCAATCCTATCATCAGAAGTTCATCCTTCCACGACGAAGCAAACAGCCGAAAAGGTTTGCGTGTGAAAGCATAAACAAACAGAAGCACATAAGCAACAATAAAACGCAGCACAAATATCTGTGCTGCGGTCAAGCCTTCGTTCAGTAGCAGTTTAGTGAAGACAAACGTCACACCCCAAACGGCTACAACCAGAAAAGCGACGATATGACCTAACAATCTATCCACGCATCAAGGCAATCTCAGTTCTGTCCCTAATTGGATGTCTGTGGTATCGGTCAAGCCATTCAGTTCCTGGATACGTTTCACGGAATCAATGGTTGCATAATGGAGAATGGAGATGGTGGTCAGCGATTCTCCCTTTTGAAACACATGCACCTTATACTGAGGTTGGTTTTCCTGTATGGTTGTTGCAGCCTCCACCCCACTCTTTTGTTCTGTTTGTGTAGCAGATTGTGAATCAGAATCGTTGTTGCAAACTGCAAAAATAATTGAGGCAACTACCAACACAGCTATAAATGCAACCACACCCCAAATCCACCACTTGGAATCGCACGAGCACTGCGGAGGTGTTTCCTCTAGCTGATTCTCCTCTTGAACTGGCAGTTCGCCCTTAGGGGCAGAATCAGTCTTTGGAGTCTGTTCCGACTCTCGCGTTGATTCCTGCTCCGAAGTTGGTTCTACAAGTTTCTGCTCCGTAGTCGGTTCAATAGATTTCTCCTCCGTAGTTGGTTCAAGAACAGGCCTTGATGCCTGCTCAGGGTTATTAAGCAGCTGATTCACCTTTTCCTCTTCAACGAATTTCAGTTTCTTATGGCCTGGTATCACAATACGTTCGCCTGTATTTACATCAACACTTGCCCTATCGGCCACCTGAATGGTCTTGAACGTTCCAAGTCCTCTCAGTTTTACGCTTCCATCGTTAGTCACACCTTCCTGCAACACAGCGAAGAAAGCATCCACAAACACCTCTACCTGTTCTGCTGTCCAAGTACCATTCTGAATGAGTCGGTCAGCTAATGATTGCTTTGTTAACCTCGTACCCATCTTACTGTTCCTCCTTCTTTTTTGTTGACCTTACCTTCCCTTTCATCTCATTGGTCGGCTTGAATGCAATTGTCTTGCTCTCAGGAACCTCGTGATAAGACTTGGTGTTAGGGCTGTACATTTTACGCGCAGCCTTCACCTTAAGTTCCAACGTGCCCATATCGGGGAACACAATTGCATTACCTTTACTGATTTCGTCAACTATTATACCAGTCATGTCTGCTGTCAGCATTTCTGCCTCTTTCAAAGACAACCCAGTATGCTGAACGATGTTTTTTACAAATTCCAGATTGTTCATTATTATATTCTTTAAATTCATCCATACAGGCCCTTATCGCCTGTGTCTGTAATCATCACCTGAGAGAAACTATCTCTAAGCAACATACCTTCGCATATAGAAACCAACACATGTCGACTTCTGGCGAATCGAATTCGGTACACTTCCCTACTTCGGGAAATAATCACTCATCGTTTCGGTATAAACCGATCCGTATTGTTGCTGGTTATAGATGCTCACACGCATGAATTCTGGTGCAAATATAGGTAAAACTCACGAATCAACATACAAAAAATGTAAAAAAATGCAAAAACAAACCTATTCATCCCCGTTTAACCACATTTTTCTTCCTTTTATTGACCATTGATTATTGACTATTGACCATTTGACGCATTTTGATAGCCCCAACGGGGCGAAATAATTTAGGATAGGGCGGAAGCCCTATTTCGTTTTAAACGCCAAACCCCATCGCCCTGTAGGGGCGAAATACCTTATATTATGTCGCACTTACAGCGCTTTGAGATGGTGGGTTGGTCGTTACGATAGGGTTCCCACCCTATCCTTTGTTCTGTCACCCCTACGGGGTTTCATGGTTTACCCAGCCCTGAAGGGGCGAAATAATGTAGGATAGGGCCTATTTATTTACGATTTGACGATTTACGATTCACTATTTATTTACGATTGAATTATTTAGCAATTTACATATTCTCACATTCTACTCCCCCCGTCTTCCCCCGTTGGGGGACTGAGGGGGGACAAGAACGGATTTCTCCCCCTTCGCACTCCCCCTAGGGGGAGA
>CACZXN010000056.1 GCA_902785075.1 uncultured Bacteroidales bacterium
GCTGTACCTGGCGCTCAATCAGAAGAAGGTAATCCGCGAAGCTGCTCTTCGCAGCGGTGTCAGCCAAGGCGTGATGCAGGCTTGCTGGGACGCAGCAGGCGAGGTGATCAAGGCATGGGCTACCGAAGGACACAGCGTGGCACTCCCAGGTCTCGGTACCATCCGCTTCGCAGTACGCTCGCAGGCAGTGGCGAAGGTGGAGAAGGTGGGTACTGACCTCATTAAGTCGAAGCGCATCGTGTTCACTCCAAGCGTGGACATCAAGAAGGAACTGGCAGCAACCAGCATCAACATCACCTGCTACGACCGCAATGGTCAGATCGTGAAGCGTATCACTACCGAAGGTGGCGACGTGGAGGACGGTGAGGACGATGGCAACACTGGCAACAGTGGTAGCCAGAGCTCTCAGGGCGGCAACCAGAACCAAGGCGGCAACACCAGCCAGGGTGGTGACGACGAACCGTTTGATGGTGGAAATTAAAGAAGACCCACCCCCTTTTCCCCTCCCTGCGAGGGAGGGGAGTGGGAACCCTCAAAAAGCTCCCCCTCTAAGATAGAGGGGGTGCCCTTCAGGGCGGGGGCGTATGAAAAGAGGGAATCCCGAAAACATGCGAAAAGGACTAAAAAACGCGAAAATGAATAGGTTCTTACAGATGATTAGTTTCATTTTTAAGAAGAATCTTGAAACGAGTTTTCAGAAGTTCTTCAAACAAAATAAAACCTTTGTTCAAACAAAGCAATCATTCATGATTGGCATCTGTAAGAACAGTTTTTGGGAAATTTCGAAATTTTAGGGCATTTTAGGGATCATCTGTGGAATCTGTGTTATCTGTGTGAGTTTTATCAATTATCAACTTTCAATTTTCAACTGAATGAAATGTATGAACGAGAACAAGAAGAAAGCGGTAGTAGAAATCATCCGATTCATCATCACCGTATTGGGAGCCTTGCTAGGCTCATCTGCACTGCAGGCATGTTGCTAATCTCTCCGCTCGTGGCGGATGTATAAGACCCCCTCTAACTCCCCCTTTAGGGGGAGGAAGGAGGGAAAAAAAGACCCCCTCTAACTCCCCCTTTAGGGGGAGGAAGGGGAGTGGTCAATGGTCAATGGTCAATGGTCAATGGTCAATGGTCAATGGTCAATGGTTCATGATTCAAGTTTAGATTTCCTTCAGCTCTACAGCTCTTCGCTCTAATCAACGCTTTTTTCTCAGTTTTTATGAAAGATTGTTTTGTGGTTCTGTAGAATTGTTGTATTTTTGCAAATGATTTAGGACTTGGATGTTCCGAGTTTCTGTAAAAATGGCATAGCGATGGAAAAAGATTCTGTACTGATATTAAGTGGTGGTGTTGACTCTGTCACCCTGTTGTATGATGAGCAGGAGCGAATAGCACTGGCTATCTCGTTCGACTATGGCTCGAAACATAATGCGCGTGAGATTCCGTTTGCACGGCTGCATTGCGAGAAACTTGGCATCAAACATGTGACCATCCCCCTTGACTTTATGACGAAGTATTTCGTCAGTTCGCTGTTGGAGGGTGGTGACGATATTCCTGAGGGTCAGTATGCCGATGCGAATATGAAGTCAACTGTGGTGCCTTTCCGCAACGGCATTATGCTCTCTATTGCTGTTGGTGTTGCTGAGTCGAATGGCTTGAAGTATGTGATGATGGCCAATCACGGAGGCGACCATACCATCTATCCTGACTGCCGTCCGGAGTTTGTGGAGGCTTTTGACCAGGCTGCTGTGGCTGGCACTTATGTGAAGGTTCATCTACGCTCGCCCTATACGTTCATGACCAAAGCAGACATAGCCCGAAGGGGTAAGGCTTTGGGCATTGATTACAGTAAGACCTGGAGCTGTTACAAGGGCGGTGAGCACCATTGTGGTAAGTGCGCCACTTGTTTGGAGCGTCGCGAGGCTTTCGCTGTGGCGGGCATCGAGGATGCTACAATCTATGAATAGGGTAAGCTCTTGTTCTAGAGTGTGAGTTAGAGGGGGCTTTTTCTTTTCATACTCCTTCCCCCTTCGGGTACTTCCCCTATCTTAGGGGAAGAGCCTTTTTAATTGCTCCTCCTCTAAGCTAGAGGAGGGGGACCATTTATGGTGGAGGAGTGTGTCTTAGCTCTTAGCTCTACAGCTCTTAGCTCTTAGTTCTTAGCTCTTAGTTCTTAGCTCTACAGCTCTTAGCTCTACAGCTTTTTGCTCTACAGCTCTTAGTTCTTAGTTCTTAGCTCTTAGTTCTTAGCTCTACAGCTCTTAGCTCTATTTTTTGGCAGGTTGAACACTTGCTGCACTTCCTGCATCGCTTCATCGGTCATGCCTTCGGGTTCTGACCCCATGGATTTTGCACACATGTAGATCTGAGCCGCCTTGCAAAGTACATCGGTTTGGTCGAAGGCGTCCATGATGTCGAGTCCTACTGCTACCGTTCCGTGTTTCTCCCACATCACCACATCGTGATCCTTGATTTGCTCGAGTGTGGCATCTGCCAGTTCAACAGAGCCAGGAAGGGTGTAGGGGACGATGCCGATGCCGAGTGGGGCAAAGGCAAGGGTTTCAGGAATCATGGACCAGAGCACATGAGTCATCTCGCCTGGCTGCAGGAACCGCTTGATGTGGCTCATGGCGACCAGTTCGATAGGATGGGTGTGGAGAGTGGCTTTGTAGTCGGTGCCTGTCTCCAAGAGGTAGTTCTGCAGAGCCAGATGGCTTGGCAGTTCGCTGGTGGGCATAACGGGTTCGTCGGCAATGATTTCGTAGGAGGCGCAATCGTCGCAGATGCGGATGACTGCTCCGTTCTGCATGGGCCAGCGTGCGAGGTCGCGCATACGCTTACCTGTACCTTTCGCATAGAAATACTTGCCACGAAGGTTGGGCAGAACCTTTCCTATGGGCTGTATGGGTGAGATGGCAGGCAGAGCTGCTATCTCTTCATCGACAAACTCGGTGATGTTGACGGTGATGTTTCCGCCGTTTCGTTCTGCCCAGCCTTTCTGCCACAGGTAGCCAGTGACTTCTGCGACATCATCGATGACTGCGGCTAATCCGGGACGGCCGTCCAGTATACTTTTCTTCATAAATCAATAACCTTTAACCATTAACCAATAACCATTAACCATTATTAATCCTCCCCATAACGTTCACGAGTGATTTGCTCAAGTGATTTGCCTCGTGTGTTCGGGCATCCGATGACACCTACGACGAGGGATATCAGCAGAAGGGCAATCATACACCAAGCTGCAATGGTGAAGCCTTCGCCTTGTTCTCCATAGATATAGGTGAAGACCAGTCCCCATACGGCTGAGAGGCCTCGAACAATGAAGAACATAAGTCCCTGAGCACCTGCACGGAACTTGGCAGGGAAGAGTTCTGACCCCCAGAGGGCGTAGAATATTTGGACAGATATACCGCCGTTGATGCCCCAAAGGATGGAGAATGCCCAAAGGCTACCCATTCCGTTCACGCCTGCAATGATAACCACCCAAGTAGCAAGGGCTGCCAGCAAGCCAAGAATATAGAACAGCTTGTGGGAGAACTTGTCGATGAGGAACGAAAGTCCGAAAGTGATAGCTACCACGATGACCCATCCCACACAACTGAGCATGTTGGCATATTCGTTTGATAGTCCGCCTGCAGTCTCGTAGATATGTGGTTGGAAGAAGCCCATAACTGACGCTACGAGGTTCCAGGTGAGGTAGATGGTGGCAAGGAAGCAGACCGTCTTGACTGCGATGCGGTTGGAGAACAACACAGCAAAGGCATGAAGCAATCCCGTGTTCTCGCCCTTTGCTTTGGCTGCCTCACGACTGGCTTTCCATTCACCCGACTCGTCGAGACGGCGCTGTAGGTTCCATGCAATGAAGGCTACGATGAAGAGTGAGCAGAATACAACTCGCGAACTGAACACATTGAGTGCGGCTCCATCGAGATCGGCTCCACCGATGGCGTGTCCAATGGCTTCTACCCAACTGAACAGATAGCCTCCAGGGGCAAAGAACATTCCCAGTAGGAGGATGATCATAGGACCGAATCCCCATGACATCTGTGAGATGCAGATGTTACGTCCACGATTATGGATTTCGGAACTCTCGGAGATATAAGTCCACGAAGCAGGTACTCCGATACCTACAGAGATGCCTGTCACAAGGAAACCTGCCAACAACATGGGGAAGTTGACAGAACACATGACCAACAGCACACCTGCCATATAGACAAGCAGGTTGTAGGTGTAGATGAACTTACGTCCGTACTTATCGGCAAGAAAACCACCGATGATGGCACCTATAGCTGCACCCAGACAGTTGGCGCTGATGAAGTTGAGCCAACCCAAATGAACTTCGGAGAGACCTAAATAGTTTTGCCAGAGGGTGAGACCGCTGGCACCTGCCACGATGGCTCCTGCATCGAGGTAGTTGGTGAGCGAAACCGCAATGGTGCTCTTCAGGCTGCTATTGCTTTTTCCCATATTTATCGCTTGCTTGTGATTTCTTTCTCGTATTGTTCGATAGCTGGTATGAAATCCTGTCCTACTGGCACATCGTTGCGTAGGCAGAACTCATCATAGACAGCATTCCATGGGAGGGCTTTTGCCTCTTCGAGCAGACCGAGCGTCTGGAATCCTTTACCTTCCAACTCATAACGGCTGAGGAGGGCTGTCGGTTCGAGCAGGGCACGAAGCATGCATTTCTGGGCAGCTCGTGAACCAATCACATAAGCTCCGATGCGGTTGATGCTTCCATCGAAGAAGTCGAGTCCGTAGTGTACGCGATCCATCGCATTGGCGCGAACGATTTCGGAGAAGAGTTCCTGAGTGGGGTCGTCCATGATGGTGACATGATCGGAATCCCAACGAACAGGACGGCTGACATGTAGCATCAACTCTGGTACGAACTGCAGAACGGCACTCACTTTGTCTGCAGGACTTTCTGTCGGGTGATAATGACCTGTATCAATGGTGAGTATGATGTTGTTCTTCGATGCATAGGCTGTGTAGAAGTCGTGGCTGCCGACGGTGAAACTCTCCAGTCCGATGCCGAACACCTTACCTTCTATACAGTCCTTCATCATGGGTTGAGGTTTGGCGAATATCTGGTCGAGCGAGTCTTTCAGATAATGCCGATACAGGAAGTGGTTGACACTTTGGTCCTTGCAACCGTCGTGTACCCAGAGGTTCATGATGCAGGGGTCGCCCTGTGCCTCACCAATCGCATTAGCGATGTCACGACAACGACGGGTATGCTCAATCCAGAAGTTGCGGATGCTATTGTCGGGATTAGAGAGACTGAGATTGCCGCTCTTGGGATGTGAGAAACTGGTGGAGTTGAAATCGAGTAGGGTGTTGTGTTCCTTCGCCCATTCAATCCAACTCTGGAAGTATTCAACCGTCACCTCATCACGGTCAACAACCTTTCCCTTGAAGTCTCCGTAGATTTCGTGGAGGTTCAGACGGTGGTTGCCAGGAATGAGACTCTTGGCTTTCAGAATATCTGCTCGTAGCTCGTCGATGTTGCGAGCCTTGCCAGGATAGTTGCCTGTGCTCTGAATACCTCCTGAGAGTGCTCCTGCCTGTACTTCGAAACCTGCAACGTCGTCTGCCTGCCAGCAGTGCATGCTGAGGTGGAAGTCCTGTAGTTGCTTTAATACGTTCTCTGTGTCGATGCCTAAATCCGCATAGCGTGCTTTCGCCAGTTCGTAGGCTTTGGTAATTTGTTCGCTTGTCATACTATATAAAGTTGAAAGTTGATAGTTTACTGTTTACTGTTTACCGTTACCCTTTCCCTTTCCCTTTCCCTTTCCCTCTTCCTCCCCTAAAGTTTGAGCTTTTTGAGGGTTCCTACTCCCCTCGTCTTCCCCCATTGGGGGACTGAGGGGGGGCATTTGGGTAATTAGCTCCTCCCCTAAGCTAGGGGAGGGGGACCATTTATGGTGGAGGAGTGTGCAATCTTATTTACGATTTGACTATTGATTATTGACCATTTTTCATACGCCCCCGCCCTTCGGGCACCCCCTCTTCTCTCCCCTTGGGGGGAGTGCGAAGGGGGAGAAATGCGCTCTTGTCCCCCCTCAGTCCCCCAAAGGGGGAAGACTGAGGGGGAGCTTTTTGTGGGTCTTCTTCCTCATCCTCCCCCTAAAGGAGGGCGGGGGGGCTTGCTCTTACCTCTTACCTCTCCAGAGGCATAAATGTCCTCATCTCAATGCTGTTGGCAATCGTTCGGCGCATGTCGTAGATGTCGCTGACTAGTCCTGCTGCTTTCGCTTGGAGCATGATGTTACCGATTGCGGTTCCTTCAACAGGTCCTGTGATGACTGGCATTCCGATACTGTCAGCTGTCATCTGCATGAGGTACTCGTTGCGTGAGCCTCCACCAATGACGTGAAGTCGTTCGATGGGGAATGGGGCTAACTCCTTCAGGTATTCCAACACTTGCTGATAGCGTAGTGCCAGACTCTCAAAGATGCATCGTGCCTGTTGCTGGTATGTCTCAGGAATGGGCTGATGGGTTTCACGACAGGCGTCCTTGATGGCTTCTACCATGCTGACAGGGTTCGCAAATCGTGGGTCGTCGGGATTGATAATGCTTCGTAGCGGTTCTGCAGTCATTGCCTCTGCATTCACTTGATTGATGTCGGTAGGGGCATCTGTCCACTCTTTGCGACAACGCTCGAGCAACCACATGCCACAAATGTTCTTGAGGAATCGGGTTGTGCCCTCGATGCCTCCTTCGTTGGTGAAGTTGTACTGGTAGCTCTTGCTGTTGATGATGGGGTGTTGGGTCTCGATTCCCAGCAGGCTCCATGTGCCGCAGCTGAGGAAAGCAAACTGCTCATCGCTGGCTGGTACGGCTGCTACTGCTGCACCTGTGTCGTGTCCGGCTACAGCTACAACCTTTACGGGTCCCAGTCCTGTCATTTGCTGAACCTCTGGGGTGAGTGTTCCCACAACGTCGCAGGGGTTGACGTATCGTCCGAATTGACTTTCTTTAAGTCCGATCGACGCAATCAGTTCGGGGTCGATACGCCGTGTGCGTGGATCGAGTAGCTGACTGGTACTGAGTATGGTGTATTCACAAACGGCTTCGCCTGTGAGCATATACATCAGGGCATCGGGGATGAACAGAATCTTGTCGGATGCTTCGAGTGCTGCATCGGCATTACGACGCATCGTGTCGAGTTGGAACAGCGTATTGAAAGGCATGAACTGTATGCCTGTCTTCTCGTACACACGTTCTCTTGGTACACGCTTGAAGTACTCCTCCATCGCTCCTTCTGTGTGCGGGTCGCGATAGGAGTAGGGATTGCGCAGCAAGCCGCCATCCTTGCCAATACAGACAAAATCCACTCCCCAGGTGTCGATGCCGATACTTGTCAGCTCGATGCCTTCGCTGGCTACCTGTCGGAGTGCCTGAATGATTTCGTCGTAGAGGGCATAGATGTCCCAGAAGAAGTGACCGCCCGTTTGGATGATGCGGTTGGGGAATCGGGTCAGTTCGCGCTGACAGAGCTTCCCTGATGTGATGGAGCCAAGAATGGTGCGTCCGCTTGTGGCTCCGAGGTCGATGGCGAGAAAATTCATATTATAGGTCTTTTTCTGAATAGATATCGTTCCACCAAGTGGGGTCGTCCTGCAGATATTTGGCAAACCAGGCAAAGATGGTGTTCTGCCATTTGATGCGTTTCTGGAAGTCGAGTATATGGTGGTTTTGTCCTTTTACCAACACCATAGCCGTCTCGCGCCCCAAGAGTTTCAGGGCTGTGAACATCTGGATGCTCTCACCGACTGGCACGTTGGTGTCGGCATCGCCATGCAGGAAGAGGATAGGGGTGTGGATTTTGTCGGCATTGAAGAGCGGGCTTTGGTCCACATAGAGGTGCTTATCCGTCCAAGGATAGCTGTTTGCCATGCTGACCTCGCTATAGCTGTAGCCCCAGTAGCCTTCACCCCAATAGCTGGTGTGGTCGCTGATGCCTGCGTGGGAGATGGCTGCTGCGAAGATGTCGGTGACGGTCTGTAGGTATTGTGTCATGAATCCTCCATAGCTGGCTCCGATACATCCGATTTTCTTTGAGTTGACATACGAATGTTCGCGACAGAACTGAAGGGTGCCGTCGATGATGTCTTCTGCCACCCCTTCTCCGGCTGTGTTGACATGACGTGAGGAGAACTCCTGTCCGAATCCTGTTGCGCCAGACGGATTGATGACGAGCACCACATATCCCAACGAAGCATAGGCATGATGAGGATAGCGACTCTCGAAGTTGCGAGAGGTAGGTGAGCAACCTCCGTAATAGTTCACAATCATCGGATATTGCTTGGATGCGTCGAAATCGGCAGGAAGGTAGTAGCGCGCACAGATGTCTTCGCCTCGACGGTTCTTGAACGTCCAGGCATTACACTCACCTAACGTGGAGTGTTTCAGATTTTCTTTGCTGAGGTCATCGCAGAGGGTTGACTTCATGGTTTTGGTGTTGAGCAGATGCACGCGATTGCTGTTCGAAGCGCTGACTCCGTAGTAGGCCATCAGCGGAGAAGTCGAAGCGCAGTCGAACGAACTGATAACTTCCTCACTACATGCTATCTCCTTGATGCGTCCTGTCTTGGGGTTCAACTGGAACATGTTGACAGAGTCACGATCCTCGGCTATGAAATAGATCATACCGTCGTATTTACTCCATGATGCACGACTGACAGACGGGTTGAAGTCTTTCGTCACACAGCGCAGGTTGCTGGTGCTCATATCGTTCTTGTTGACATCGATGAGGTAGAGTTGCGTGTCTGTCATACTGGGCGTACGTCCTTCGGGTACATTCTTTCCGATTCCTCCAAAGGCTTCAGGATTGCCATAGACTACAATCATAGAACCGTCGGGCGAGAGGATGGCACGAGAGGTGAATCCGTCGTTTTCAAAGACAGGCTTCGACTCGAGCGTCTCCATGTTGAGCAGATAGAGCGAATTGATGGTCGTGGGGCGTTCTGTGAGGCGTGATTCCTCTGTGCCGTATAGGAGGATTTTCCCGTCATTTGAAATGCCTGACAGGTTGATGTTGTGATGACCGTACGTAAGGGGTTGTACCATTCCTGTCTTGATGTCGTATCGCAGCAGATTGGTACGATTGCGCCAACCCGGTTGACGGTCTTCCGGCTGCAGAACCTGATAGACACCCTCGTCCTCTTTGGGCCCTTCGCTCTCTTTGTAGAGAATGATGTAGTCTTCTGTCGGAGCGATGTAGTAACTACCTCGTGGCACCCCTTCAGCTAAGGTGGTTTCGACTCCCGTAGCGGGATCTACACAGAAAAAAGTCATACCTCCAGGATCGTCCTCAGTATAGTAATACAGATTGGAAGTCGGCATCCAAAAGACGGCATATCCCAAATCGGCTATCTGGCGACCGGTTGCAGTCTCACGGATGAGGGTATGTGTCTTGGTCTTCCCATCGTTGGCTGTAGTTCGATAGCTGATGCGGATGTATTTCCCGTTTGGCGAGAGTGAGGCTCCTGTGTAGGTGCTGGCCGTGATGACATCCATGAAATTATACTTGTGACGTGACGAATAATCGCAGATGTTGATAGCTCCTTCTGTATCTGCTTCTACGCTAATGGTAGCAGAGTCGGTCTTTTCGGGTTGTGACAGATACTTTACAACCACTTGATGGGTTGTTGGCTCAAGGCGCACATAACCGCTCATCTGCTTCTTTCCATCCACAAACAACTGATACTTGCGAATGCCCTTGACGCTGATGGTGACACCTGTGTACAGATTGTTCTCTATGTTGAAACCTATGAGGTGGAGGGCTTCACTCTTATCGTAAGTGGGAAGGACAATAGTACCTCCGTCTTCCTCTTGAGGAAGCAGCGTAGAGAGTTTCTGACCATTCTCCAAAAGCGATTGCTTGATGGAGATGTCCAACAGTTTCGACTCGTCGAACTCAGAGGCTTTCACGTCCTTCTGGTCTATCATCACAGGATTCTGAGCAGGAAAGGGACCAACATAGCGAAGCTGATCGAGGGGTACACCTTTCTTATTCCCGGAAGATTGAGCGAATGCCATACATGCTGTCAGCAGGCATGCCGCAATGGATAGGATTCGTCTTTTCATATTAGGATTTCGTTCTATTTTTTACATCGAGCATTAGCAATAATGCTTTTGACATGATTCGTGAAGGTTGTGTTTTTGAGTAAATTTTCGAGCGTGATGTGCATCCGATAGCGCCAATAATGTCGAGAGTTGGCTGGTACGTTGATACGTTCGGCAGCAGCGTCGGGATAGCGTAGTTTCTCATCGATAGCCAGCCAGTCTTGCAGGGCGATGATACACAGGGCAGATGGACACTCAAGGTGTTGGCGAATGACCTGCTCGCATAGCCATCCGGGAGCTTTCTCTGGCGCAGTTCCCTCTAAGCCAAGTACTGTGGTGTAGTATCGCTGTGAACGCTGAGGGTCTTCTTCCCACCATCCGCGTAGGGTCGGGGTGTCGTGTGACGAAATGGTGCATACCGATAGTGTAGGGTAGTTGTTCAATATGCCAAACTCGTGTCCCATATCCTTTGGCATACTTTGAATCTCGAGACTCAGTATTTCCAGTTTGTGTATCACCCACGACATACATTCAGGAATCATACCTAAATCCTCGCCACAGGCAATCATCTGTGTCGAACGTGTAAGTGCAGGCAGTTTCTTCATCGCTTCTTCATACCAGAACTGGTTGTGACGGCAATAGAAGAACTCATTGTACATGTGGTCGAAGGCTTGACGAGTGGACTCGTCCATCTGCTGATAAGCCTCTTCCTGCTTAGCTGCGATTTTGATATGATAGCGTGTGGGGTCTTTAGCGTCTTGAAGGTACATGTCCTCAACGAATGGAACTCCATATCGGGCGATTTCCTCAACGGTCATCGGTAGGGCAGGCGAGAAATGTCCCATCAACCCGCTCTTGTAGGGTTGTGGTATTTCCCAAATGCGGCAGAATCCCAGAATGTGGTCAATACGATAAGCAGAGAAGTATTCGGCCATCTTTCTCATTCGGTGAATCCACCATCGATAGCCGTCGCGTGCCATCACGTCCCAGTTGTAAGTAGGGAATCCCCAGTTCTGTCCGTCTTCAGAGAAAGAATCAGGAGGTGCTCCTGTCTGTCCGCTCATGTTGAAATATTGTGCTTCTGCCCATGCTTCTACACTGTTGGTACTGATTCCGATCGGGATGTCGCCTTTGAGGATAATTCCTTTTTTGCGTGCGTAGTTTCCAACTTCCAGCAATTGAATATGAAGGTTATACTGAATGTAATAGTGGTAGTAAATCTCGTGTTTCTCTTGCTTGATGAGTTTCGCTACTGCCTCAGCATCATACCGACTCAGTTGCGGCCACTTGGAGAATTCGGATGTGGCATATTTGTCACGCAGAAATGAAAAGGCAGCATAAGGTTGCAGCCACTCTTCGTTTTTCTTGAAGAACGTCTTGAAACCATTGGTCCGCAGCACTCTGGCTCCGTCCTGTTCGTATCTCTGTCGCATGTAGTGACGTTTCAAGTTGTTCACAGCCTCATAATCGATTTGATGTAAGGCATTCACCCGTTTACGCTCTTTCTCGAACTTCGACATTTCCTTGGGGTCTGCCAGAGGTCCCAGTTTCTGAAGGTTCAGATACATTGGATGCAAAGCGTACACAGAGATGATGTTATACGGATAGGAGTCTGTCCATGTGTGTGAGATGGTTGTATCGTTGATAGGTAAAATCTGGACGGCTCCCATACCTGTGATTTCTGCCCATTCTACCAGTTTCCTCAGGTCACCGAAGTCACCGACTCCACAACTCTCCTCACTCCGTAGCGAGAATACGGGAACAGCCACACCGGCTACACGAAGTGGCTCACTCCACCAGTCGTTCTGCACATACTCCGTTTTGCCCTTCTGTGGAAAGATGGTATGAGGCATCGTAGCTACCTCAATACGTGTTTCGTGTCCATCGCGTTCTATATAATAGCGATAGGTGATCAGTCCGTCAACAGAATCAGGTAGGTCTATGCTTCCTGTCCAATCCTTTCCGTCGATGGTCGTGAGTGGAATGCGTACGGCTGGTTGATTGCCTTGTGACAGGCTGACCCATACCGATTCGCCCCATTGCGTATAATATTCTATCTTAAATTGTATTTGCATATATTTACTCTTTCATCTTTTCATATATTGTCAGCACATCCTGCGTGTCAACGAAGCCGTCATTATTCACGTCGCATGCTCCTTCCTTCACTCCTGGTACTTCACCATCCTGGATGAATTGATAGACGCAGAGTACATCTTGTGTATCGACGGTTCCGTCTTGGTTCACATCTGCTTTTGTCGGCAGTTCTGTCTTGTTGGTGCGAATACGTACCTGTCGTTTCTGAGCATAGGCATAATTGTCCTTCTGAATGGTGCAGGTGAGGCTTACGACCACCGTTGTATCACCAGTTGCAACATAAGGCACCATCAGTTCTCCTTTGTCAGAAAAGAGGTCGGGATGGTCGGATGTCCAACTGACATTTGCTCCGTAAGTCACACCGCTGAAGCTGAGATCTACGTCTGTTTTGATGATTTGCAAGGCAGTAACAGGCATGTGTTCTTTCACGATGTTAGTGTAGTTGTAATCAACGGCATAGTTGCCGTCCATATTGCTGCCCCAAAGGCTTACACCCTCTGCGGAAATGGCTGTGAAGCATACCGAAGGGGCATTTGTGCCACTATATATTTGTGGAAGTATCACTCCGTAATACTCAGTAATAGAAGCACTTGTGGCTCCTTTCGGACGAACTTTCAGGGTGATGAACGAAGTGCCTGCCTTGCGACGCCAAGTGCCCACATAGCCGCCTGAAACAAGACCGTTCTTTTTCAGCAATACATCTTGTGGTTTTGAGTAAGCGTTATTGGCAAAATCAACCTTGTAGGGGTGTGCCATCACTTGATAAGTACCTGCTATCTCGTCTTGCGTACAGATTTCGGTAGTGTCTATATCTCCTTGAGTATATGTGGAGTTTACTCCTTTCAAGCCGTTGAACTCGAAAGGTGACGCTACAAGCCATCCTTTCTCGTTGAGAAATACTTGGTGCACACGGTCTTCGAATCCTTCGTTTCCTGAGTTGAATCGCGTATGATAAATAAGGTATGCCCTTCCGTCTTCATCGAGTAGCACAGAGTTGTGTCCCTGACTCATTTCTGCAAATCTCATCGTGTCCCATTGGTGCGAACCCAGAATCTTCATTCCTCGTGTCGTTCCTGCACTCGGACCGTAGTTCATCATGTAGCTTGGGAATATTGCGCTGGTTCCACTTGCATCCGAATACGGACCATCAGGTCGCTTCGAGCGATAATAGTGCATCTCATAGCCTTTTGAGGCTTCCAGTCCTCCATGAGTCACAAATAGATAATAGTAGTTGCCGATATGTTCGATATAAGGACCTTCACCCGATACATAATAGCCGCCTGCAATCTTCTTGCCGAAATACGGGTCGCTTGTCACTCCGTCGGAATTATTATTTGTCCCTGCGTAGGTTGTCGTGTAATCTCTCAATCCTGTTTCCTTGTCCAGCTTCAGCATGAAGATGCCGCCACTCCACGAACCGTATGCCATCCATAGTTCGCCCTCTTCGTCGAAGAAGGTACAAGGGTCGATGTTGTTTGGCCAGCGTCGTCCCCAGTTGCCTCCTAAGTTGTAGCGCGAAGGTAGGCTGGTGAGCGTTCCCAGCACCAGTTCCAAATCTGTCTGCTTGTAGGTTTGGTTCGGAAGGTCGGTCCATTGGAATCCTGAGAACACCACGGGACCTTGATAGACGTATGGACCTGTAATCTTGTCCGAAGTGAGTAACGCAATCACAGAGCGCCAGTTGTCGCCGTTCAGACTCATATACATACACCACTTCTGCATCGTCGGGTTCCAAATCACGTCGGGTGCCCATTGGTTGCCGCCCAAAGAAGCGTTGTTGGCTGTGTAGCGCCATGTTTCGCTGTCGAAGTTCCCAAAAGCCACTTTTGTCTCTACGCCGTCTTTGAGAATCGTCACTTCTTTTGTCTGGTTGGTCTTGAATACACCCGCAAAGTTGGTTGTTGAAGTCACCTTGCCGTTCTGAACCGTTCCATACGTCCATGATTGACCATACCAGTTCTTCAGGTCGGTTGAACGGGCACATGCACGATGTGAACCAAAAATATAATAGGTAGTTTCGCCTGCCGTTTGTCTATCGACAACAATCGACGGGTCGTGTACACTTACTCTACTTGCTGCAGATGTCTTATAGATTCTTCCCATCTGCGAAGTTGACATCATGATGATGCTGTCGCCCTCATACGCTTGGGCAATGATGCAAATGCTTGAGAATGCAGCGAATGCCAATAGCCATTTTTTCATGTCAGAGAACTTTTGTTAGTTAATGGCGCAAAGTTAACAAGAAAAAATGAAACTGCCAAATAATCTACCAAAAACTTCTCTGTTGAAGTGAACAGATGGCTGCGACTGATATTATTTCTCCTTTCGAATCTCTACACGTCTGATTTTTCCACTGATGGTCTTGGGCAGTTCGTCGACGAATTCGATGATGCGTGGAGCTTTGTATGCAGCAGTAACACGCTTTACATGTTCTTTCAGTTCATGTGGGAAACTACGTACATGCCTCATGTGCTCCCAGCCTTTTGCCAATACGACAGTTGCCTTTACCGCCTGTCCTCTTTGAGGGTCGGGTACGGCTGTGACAGCACATTCAAGCACAGAAGGGTGAGTCATCAGGGCACTTTCCACTTCGAACGGACCAATGCGATAGCCGGCACTCTTGATGACATCATCATGACGACCTACATACCAGAAGTAGCCGTCAGCATCGCGGGTTGCGAGGTCGCCTGTGTGATAGTAGCCATCATGCCACACTTCGTTGGTCAGTTCTGCGTTGCAGTAATAGCCGTCGAACAGTCCGATAGGCTTTTTCTCTGCTGTGCGTACCACAATCTCGCCTACTTCATTGTCTGCCACATCCTGATTGTCTATCATCAGGTGTACATCGTATTGAGGGTTTGGCTTGCCCATGCTGCCTGCTTTCACCTTCATCCAGTTGAATGTGCCAATCAGACAAGTCGTTTCTGTCTGTCCGAATCCTTCGTAGATGCGCAGACCTGTCAAATCGAAGAATTTCTCCGATACGGTAGGGTTGAGCGCTTCGCCCGCTGTGGTAACATAGCGCAAACTGCTGAGGTCGTATTTGCTGAGGTCTTCACGTACCAGATAGCGATAGATAGTTGGTGGAGCACAGAACGATGTGATGTGATATTGCTCCATCTTACGCAGTACGTCTGCAGGACGGAAGATGTCGTGGTCATACACAAATATGGCTGCACCTACAATCCATTGACCGTAGAGTTTACCCCAAACAGCTTTACCCCATCCAGTGTCGGATACCGTGAGATGTAAGCTCTCAGGGGTAAGGTTGTGCCAGAAAGCAGCAGTCGTGAGATGCCCCAATGCATAGTTGTAGTCGTGAATCACCATCTTTGGCTCACCGCTTGTTCCGCTGGTGAAGTACATGATCATGTGGTTCTCGGCTCCACCGTAGTGTATGCTACGCAATTCTGCAACCGCAGGGTCAGTTGCTCCGTTCCCGTTCTGGATTTCGTCCTCAGTGAGTTCGAGCCATCCTTCCGGTACGATAGGGCCTATACTGATGCGCTGCTCAACGGAAGGGCACTTAGGATAAGCATCGTTGATATGTTCAATGATTTCATCATCGCCACATGCCACAATCGTTTTGATGTTGGCTTCGTGACAGCGATAGACGATATCCTTATCAGTCAGCAGATAGGTAGCAGGGATGACAACCGCACCAATCTTATGCAATGCAATGATGAGCGGCCAGAATTGGTAGCGTCGCTTGAGGATACACATCACCATATCGTCTTTCTTGATGCCGATACCTACAAAGTAGGACGCGATATTGTCGCTCATTCGCTTCATGTCAGCAAACGAGTAGCGACGTTCTTCGCCCTTATCATTTGTCCACAGTAGTGCAAGTTTCTCTGGCTCTTCCTCTGCCCAACGATCCATCACATCGTAGGCAAAGTTGAATTGCTCGGGAACGATGAGCTCAAGATTCTGCTCAAAGTCCTCCATGCTGCTGAATGTCGTCTTTTTTAAGAAATGTTCTATCATGGTTGTCTTCCCTTTTTCGAATGCAAAATTACAGCTATTCTTTTAAATAGCCATCATGAAAGCATAACTTTTTTCTGAAAATTCACAAGATTTTTTTGAGTGTGCAACAAAAAACACCTATTTTTGCACACTTAATAAAAAATGCGTGTATTTTTGACATATAAAGTTATTTAAACAATGCTGTGTGGCATTTCCATTGTTTTGCACACAACACATGCAATGTGGGTATTTCCTGTCCTGAAAACAACCCGTAGCCATCTATGTGTGCAATTTTTTATACACTTCAATCAACTTTCCTTCACCCTGAACTTTGAACCGTTCTTATCTCTTGATTCCCAGTATGGGACCGCTTGATTCCCAGTGAGGGACCGTTTCAGTCCCAGTGTGGGACCGTTTCGACATACCGTGTGTCAAATTTCTCGGATGATTCGATGAAAAATGCAGAAAATTATGAAATTCGCAAAGACCTAACATAGAATACCCTAAAAATGGCTCTACAGATACTTGTGGTTATGTTTTCGGTTCTCTAAAGAGGTAACTAAGACCTAACTAAGAGGTAACTAAGACCTAACTAGAACAGACCCCCTCTAACTCCCCCTCTAGGGGGAGGACGAGGGAACTTAGAAACCCCGTA
>CACZXN010000057.1:0-16676 GCA_902785075.1 uncultured Bacteroidales bacterium
AGACTTGGGCTTATTCTTCGCGCCATAAAGACCTCAAACGCTATGGTACACAGGAAGATATGTGGCGTAAGATATGTCAGGCGTGTAGCGATATGAAAAAGAAGTCGGGCGTTGATATCATCATCCCCTGCGGAACAGCTGTGCAGAATGCGCGTAGCCTCACTACGGTCCGCACAGAAAACGAGTGGACACGCGACAACCAGCACATCAGCACCTATCAAGGACGCTATCTGCTGGCGTGTACCGTGTTTGAGTCGATTATCGCACCCTGCTTCAATGTCAATCTTAGCGACGACCGTACGAATTATGGCACGAAGGAACCCGACATCGTGAACGATGCGAACAGACGTCGGATACAGCGATGTGCGAAACTCGCTGTGGCGAACAACTACAACATCAGCCCGTTTGTCAACGAGGAGTAATTGCCGCAAACAATACGAATCATTATTTATAAATACATTTTACTATCATTTAAACAGTTACAATCATGGAACACAAGTATGTAGGAACCCAGACAGAACGAAATCTGGAAGCAGCCTTTGCTGGTGAGAGTCAAGCCCGTAACAAATACACATACTTTGCTTCACGGGCAAAGAAAGATGGTTTTGAGCAGATTGCCGAACTATTCTTGAAAACCGCTGATAACGAGAAAGAACACGCTAAGCTGTGGCTGAAGGAACTGAATGGTATTGGTGATACCGCAGAGAACCTTGCAGCTGCTGCCGATGGTGAGAACTATGAATGGACAGATATGTATGAGGGATTTGCCCGAACGGCAGACGAAGAAGGTTTCCCTGAACTGGCTACGAAGTTCCGCAAGGTGGCTGCAATCGAGAAGCAGCATGAGGAACGCTATCGTGCGTTGCTGAAGAATATCGAGATGGCTGAAGTATTTGCTAAGAGCGAAGTGAAAGTGTGGGAATGTCGCAATTGTGGACACATTGTTGTGGGCAAGAAAGCACCAGAAATCTGTCCTGTTTGTGCTCATCCACAAGCATACTTTGAGCTACATGCTGAAAACTATTAACAGGATTCTACCCTCTGTTATATTTCGCCTTTTTTTATGTTTCCCCTAAGGGAAAATTTTGCAGCCCCTAGGGGTAACAAATTTTTCCCTTAGGGGTAAACAATTTTTTGTTTGTTACCCTTTTGCTCGTTCGATAGATTTTTACAAGTTATTTGAGAGTGTTATTTCGACGGAATTCATCGAGTTGTTTGAAACAATGACGGTCGATAATTTCTTCTAACTTGCGGTCGTGATTTTTGTGTTTGCGATCTATTTTGCTTCCGAACTCCAGCAACTCACCGTTTTCCTTCGTATAGGGAAGCCATCCGTAGTTGTTGTTGTCGGGGTTGCCTGTATGAGCAAACTGTGCCCATGCATCACTCATTCTTGTGGCCCATATCTGGTTGGCATCGAGGGTTTGCTGCGACAATTGATTCTTGTAATGATGCAGCACATCGAAACAGTATTTCAGTTCTGCACCATGGGCAGAGCCTTTAAAGCCACGATTATCTGACTCTCCAACTGTGAACATATATACATAGGTGTCAGCCTTGCGCTTGCCTCCGATAGCATCAGCTGTGATAATGGTTTTGGGACGGAACAGCCAGTCGATGCTCAGCAGGTTTTGCATCAGTTGTTCGTATGATCCATAAGGATAGGCCTCAATGAAGGCACTGATGTAAGCATCAGTTTCGTCGCCAAAAGTGCGTTCCAGTTCCTTGTGACATTCTTCAAAGGATATCTTCTGGTTATAGCGTGAGCGCTGCAGTTCGTTGAACGTAGTACCTATCATGATGGGAATATCGTCACTAAAATCCGCAAAAGCAGGTTGAAAAGGCTGCTGTGTGAGCACTTCACCATCAGGTGTAGGGCCGAATCCCCACATCATCGGGGTGCCTGGTCGACGTGTTCCGATACTGTTCGCCATTGCACGCTGACCAGCAGCGTAGAGGTCCTGATAGGGTACGTCCTTTATCTTGTCAACATCTTTCTTCTCGATACCTAATTCTTTCAATACAGCTTCGCCCAGCTGCTCAGTCATTGCTTTGGTATTTACGTTCAAAATAGTGCCGCTCATGATAATTGCTTTGTGGAACAATCCTTTGGCTTTGGGCATACAGAGCAGGGTGCCTACTTTTCCGCCTCCTCCTGATTCGCCGAAGATGGTCACGTTGTTGGGGTCTCCTCCGAAGTTCGCGATGTTGTCACGCACCCATTCAAGGGCTTGAACAGCATCGAGCATACCTACATTGCCCGAATACTTGTATTTCTTGGATATCGTTGAGAGATCGAGGAAACCAAGGATATTCAACCTGTGATTGATGCTCACAACGACCACATCTTTCTTTGCTAAGCACATTCCGGGGTCCCATTCTGAGGTACCAGAATCGAATCCTCCACCATGAAGCCAGAACATGACAGGTTTCTTTGCTTTTACATCCGTTGTCCATACGTTCAACACACAACAGTTCTCCGACATCTGTTCTTCCGTCATTGGGCGATTCTGCTGTTGCATAGTCATAGGTCCCCAGTGGTCGCATTTGCGCACTCCACCCCACTTCTTGACGGGCAGAGGTGGCATAAATCGCTCTACTTTTGCGTAGGGAATGCCCAGAAAGGCCATCGAACCTTCCTGTATGATACCTTGAACCTTACCCGTGCGGGTTTGGACAATAGGATGCTCGTTGATTTGTGCTGAACACACCATGGACAACGTCACGAGGACTGTAAGAAGAATCTGTTTCATACTGATTTGCATAGGTTTTCGCCACAAAGGTACAAAAGAATTGAGAATTATGCGCGAAGAGTGTGGAAAAAGTACACTAAATAGTGAATTTCAAATAGTTAAATGGTAATTTTTTCGTATCTTTGCATTCAAATTGATTGAACGATGGGAAAAGGTAAGTTAGCAAAGTTTGCCGATATGGCAGCGAATCCGTTGGTAGTTGAGTGCCCGTTTTGGAAGTTGAAGGCTGATGGCTTTCCGATGAGGGGCCGTTGGCATGCAGATTTCTTCAAGAACGACAACCCGATTGTGTTGGAATTGGGTTGTGGTCGAGGTGAGTATACCGTAGGATTGGCTCGCCAATATGCCGAGATGAACTTTATCGGAGTTGACATCAAAGGGTCGAGAATGTGGCACGGAGCGCAGCAGGCTTTGACTGAAGGACTGAACAATGTTGGCTTCCTGCGAACCAATATCGAGTTCATTCACGAGATGTTTGCTGCGAACGAGGTAAGCGAGATTTGGCTTACATTCAGCGACCCCCAGATGAAGAAACCCACCAAGCGACTTACATCCACGTTTTTCATGGAGCGATATCGCCGATTCCTCATCGACGGAGGACGCATTCATCTGAAGACTGATTCTAATTTCATGGCCACCTATACGCGCCTGATGGCTGAGCATAACCATCTACCTATTGAACAAAGGGCTGACGACCTCTATGCCGATCAAGTAGCTGAGGGTTCTCCTCTCACCACCATCCAAACCTACTATGAGCAGATGTGGCTGGAGCGAGGGCTGAGTATCAAGTATCTTTGTTTCCGCCTGCCACACGAAGGAACCCTTTCGGAACCTGACGTAGAGATTCCTATCGATGAATATCGCTCGTATGACCACGAAGTATTGACAACCGTAAAAACAAGAAAATAGAAAGCGAAATGACGATTTATCCAAAACTGATTATGGATGCACTTGCCACAGTGCGCTATCCTGGAAACGGGAAGAACCTTGTTGAGGCAGAAATGGTAGAAGACGACTTGCGTATCGACGGCATGAAGGTATCGTTCTCCATCATCTTCCCAAAGAACCCAGATCCATTCAGTAAATCAGTAGTAAAAGCAGCCGAAACGGCCATTAAGACCTTTGTAAGTCCTGAAATCGAGGTGACAATCAAGCAGAAGTCGCTATTGCCCGAACAACAGAAGGCAGAAGAGCCTCCTGTGCTACCTGGAGTAAAACATATCATAGCTGTCTCATCGGGAAAAGGTGGAGTAGGTAAGTCAACGGTAGCAGTCAACTTAGCTATCGGATTAGCCAAGATGGGTTATCGTGTAGGGTTGCTCGATACAGATATCTTTGGACCATCCATCCCCAAGATGTTTCAGGTAGAGGATGCTCGTCCGTATGCCGTTTCAGTGGACGGAAAGGACTTGATAGAACCCATTGAGAAATATGGAGTGAAACTCCTCTCTATTGGCTTTTTCGTTGATCCCGAGCAAGCTACTCTGTGGCGCGGAGGAATGGCGTGTAACGCCTTGAACCAATTGATTACTGAGGCGCAATGGGGCGAACTCGACTATTTTGTGATGGACACCCCTCCAGGCACCAGCGATATTCATCTCTCGTTGATTCAACTGCTTCACATCACAGGAGCGGTGATTGTCAGCACACCACAGCAGGTTGCACTTGCTGATGCGCGTAAAGGTATTAATATGTACATGAATGAAAAGGTGAATGTGCCGATATTGGGGTTGGTGGAGAATATGGCTTGGTTCACTCCTGCCGAACTGCCCGAAAACAAATACTATATCTTTGGCAAAGAAGGATGTAAGCAGTTGGCCAAAGAACTCAACGTACCGTTATTGGCACAGATTCCGCTTGTCCAGAGCATCTGCGAGAATGCCGATAATGGGGAACCGCCTGTGCTTCGTCCTGCTTCGCCAGAGGGAATCGCCTTCATGAGTTTGGCTGCCAAAATTGTGACGCAAGTGGATAAACTATCAGTAGAATAATTGGATGGAGTTGCGTTAGGTTAGATGAGGGAAATGAAGAGTGATCAGAGGGCTATCATCGTGCTGGCAATAGTTGCATGTTTGATTGTGTTTGGAATCGTTCTCTTTGGCGGAAGAGGGACGACTGAACCTTCGTCCTCAGTTCCTGAGGATACTGGAGTTGTCGAATCATCAGTATCATTGGAAGTGTCTGATGATTTAACTAGTCAAGCCGTTACAGATGCGGCTCCATCGAATTTCGACCCCAACACAGTTGACTCTGCCACTTTGGTGGCTTTAGGACTTCAGCCCTATCAGGTTCATGCTTGGTTGCGTTATCGGAATGCAGGAGGTTTGTTCTACGAACCTCAGGATATTGAACGCCTTTACACACTTAGCGAATCAGACATCAAACGACTCATGCCAAAAGTAAGGATTCGAGCCGCTTCTCATGCCAAGCGTAATACCTATCCTCACAAACGGAATTATGACGTAAATTCAATCCAAGGCAATCCCTCCACAACTCCGAGGGATACAAAGACCAGTCGTTATGAGCATAAATTCGAAACGTTGACGAAGGTGGAGGTGAATACGGCCGATACGACTTTGTTGAAGCGCATACCTGGTATAGGATCGTATATCGCCCGATGGATTGTGGAACGACGCGATAAGTTGGGAGGTTTTTATGCTGTAGAGCAACTGTTGGAGGTGAAGCATGTAGAACCCTCAATGTTAGAATGGTTCTCGGTCGATGCAACCCAAATACATCGTACCCGTCTCTGTGATATGACTTTTGCTGAGATGTCGCGTTTCCCATATATCGGCTACGAAAAGGCGAAATCCATCAGCGACTATCAGCGCATCTATGGTCCGATTGTTGATGCTGAACAGCTCCGCGCTACCCGCATCTTTACAGACAAAGAACTGGAAAAGCTTCAGAATTACATTTTTTGAGACAATTCCTGCACAGGTTCTCAATCTTTTTCGTATCTTTGCATCAGTTTTGATAGGCATATGAATATTTTCAAAAAGAATCCAACCAATTGGCGTCCTTTAAAAGGACAGCCTCTTACAGATATGGACAAACGTATCCTGAGTTTTCAGAACAAAGGAAAGTTGTGTCCTACACGTGATTTAATCAAGACAGCAGAGCAGATAGAGGGCATCCGCAAGGCGGGTGTGCTGAATACTGCTGTGCTCGACCTTGTGACCGAAAAGATACATGTGGGAATGACTACGGAGGAAATCAACCGTCTGGTGCATGAATTCACCATCAGTCATGGAGGAATACCTGCACCGCTGAACTACGAAGGATTCCCTAAGAGTGTATGTGTGTCGCGCAACGATGTGGTGTGTCACGGAATCCCAAGCGATGATGAAGTGTTGGAAGAGGGCGATATAGTGAATGTTGACGTAACCACCATTCTTAATGGCTATTTTGCTGATGCAAGCCGTATGTTCATCATTGGCAAGACAACCCCAGAACGTGAACGCTTGGTGCGTGTGGCAAAAGAGTGCCTGGAGATAGGTGCTGAAGTGTGCAAACCCTATACTTTTGTAGGTGATATGGGGAATGCAATTGCGAAACATGCTCATAAGAATGGTTACACCATCGTGCGTGATTTGTGTGGACATGGGGTTGGAAACGCATTCCATGAGGAACCCGATGTGGAGCATTATGGTAAGAAGGGGAGTGGTATGCTGTTGGTTCCAGGAATGGTGTTCACCATCGAACCGATGGTCAATGCAGGCGATTGGGAAGTTGTGGTCGATGAGGATGATGGATGGACGGTCTACACAGAAGACTATTCCGACTCAGCACAGTGGGAACATACTTTCCTGATGACTGAAGAGGGGTTGGAAGTGTTGACCTATTAAGTTCTCAATCTAAAATAGAACCGTGTATGGTAAATATCTTAGCAATAGAATCTTCGTGCGATGATACCTCAGCTGCTGTGTTGAGTGATGGGATGTTGTTGTCGAATGTGACAGCAAGTCAGGCTGTTCATGAGCAGTATGGAGGAGTGGTACCAGAACTGGCAAGTCGTGCGCACGAGAAGAATATAGTGCCTGTTGTCGATCAGGCGTTGAAGCGTGCGGGAGTTGATAAAGAGCAACTCTCGGCAATCGCGTTCACACGAGGACCTGGATTGATGGGAAGTTTGCTCGTGGGAGTGAATTTCGCAAAGGGATTGGCTCTCTCGTTGGGCATTCCGCTTGTTGATGTAAACCATCTTCAAGGACATGTAATGGCGCATTTCATCCGTGAAGAAGGGGAGCCCTTTAATCCGCCTCCATTTCCTTTCCTCTGTCTATTGGTCAGCGGAGGCAACACCCATATAATCCGCGTGAAGGCCTATAACGATATGCAGATTCTGGGGCAGACCATCGATGATGCAGCTGGCGAAGCCATCGATAAGTGTTCGAAGGTGATGGGGTTGGGCTATCCGGGTGGTCCGATTATTGACCGTCTGGCTCGGAAAGGTAATCCTGACGCTTTTCAGTTTGCCCGACCGAATATTCCTGGGTATGACTATAGTTTCTCTGGATTGAAGACATCGTTCCTCTATTCGTTGAGAGATTGGTTGAAGGACGACCCTGATTTCATCCGTCATCATCAGGAAGACCTTGCTGCCTCACTTGAGAAGACGATTGTGGAGATACTGATGAAGAAACTGCGGTTGGCGGTCAAGGATACAGGAATAACACATGTGGCTGTGGCTGGAGGTGTGAGTGCCAATAACGGATTGCGTAATGCCTTCCACGATCATGCGCGCCGATATGGTTGGACCGTTTATATCCCGAAGTTCAGTTACACCACTGATAATGCCGCTATGATTGGCATTGCCGGATATTTTAAATATCAAGACCATGAATACTGTGACATCAATGCACCTGCGTTTGCTCGAATCGGGTAAGACGCTTTGTACGGCTGAGAGCTGTACGGGAGGACGTATTGCTGCCCTCATTACGAGTGTGCCGGGTAGTTCGGAATACTTCCGAGGAGGAATCGTGTCGTATCAGACGGAAATCAAGGAGAGGGTGCTGAAAGTGCCGACTGACATTATTGATACGTATGGAGTTGTAAGCCGTGAGACGGCTGATGCGATGCGCGAATGTGCTTGCCGTTTGCTGAACGCCGACTATGCAATTACTGTCACAGGTTATGCCGGACCTACAGGTGGTACTGAGATAGACCCTGTCGGAACCGTTTACATCTCTGTAGGTACGGCTGCTAAGGGGGTGACGAAACGAGTGGTGAGTTCGTTTACTGAACGCACGGAAATCCAAGATGACGTAGCTCGGCAGGCTCTCAGCCTTTTTATGAAATATCTTGAAGTGGAACGATGAAAGAAGTCCGTTATTTCTATACCCCGGAACCGATGAGTGGTGTTTTGCCCGACGATGAGGCTGCTCATGCGCTTCGCGTGTTGCGTCTGACTGAAGGTGATGAAATCTTCCTGATGGACGGATGTGGCACATTCTATCGTGCAGAAATCACGGAAGCTACAAAGAAACAATGTGGCTATCGCATCGTGCAGACCATGCCTCAGAAACCTCAGTGGAAGGGACATCTGCATCTTGCGATGGGACCGACCAAGAATATGGATCGCACAGAGTGGGTAGCAGAGAAGGCAACAGAGATTGGGTTTGATGAACTCTCGTTCCTCGATTGTCAGTTCTCTGAACGCCGTGTGATAAAAGACGAACGCATCGGGAAGATTCTGGTATCTGCCATGAAGCAGAGCCGAAAGGCTTTTCTGCCACGCTTGAACTCCTTGATGCCGTTCTGTGATTTTATCAAGCAACCCTTTGCCGGGCAGAAATTCATCTGTCATTGTTATGATGATCATCTGCCGTTGCTGCAAAATCAACTTACTCCGGAAGAAGATGTTGTGGTGATGATAGGTCCAGAAGGCGATTTTAGTATCGAGGAGGTTCGTGCTGCAGAAAATGCAGGGTTTCAATCTGTCAGTCTTGGCAGAAGTCGCCTGCGTACTGAGACCGCAGCACTCGTGGCTGTCCACTTGATGCAATTGGCGCATGCAATAACTCTAACCTCTAACCCCTAACCGCTAAACTTTCAATTGACTATGCATACAAGAGAAGAAAAACTAGAAGCATTCGGACGTTTGCTTGACGTGATGGATACATTGCGTGAGAAGTGTCCTTGGGATCGAAAGCAAACCAATCAGAGTTTGCGCCCTAACACCATAGAAGAAGCATACGAACTATGTGATGCGCTGCTTCGTGAGGACAACCATAACATCTGTAAAGAGTTGGGTGACGTGTTGCTACACATTGTGTTCTATGCCAAAATCGGCAGCGAAAAGCATGCCTTCGATATCGCTGATGTATGTAATAAGTTGTGCGATAAACTTATTTTTCGTCATCCACATGTGTATGGCGAAGTGAAAGTTGAAGGGGCGGAACAGGTGTTGCAAAATTGGGAGCAAATCAAGACTAAGGAGAAAGATGGCAATAAGACCGTACTTAGTGGTGTCCCATCAGCACTTCCATCAGTCATCAAGGCTGACCGTATTCAGGAGAAAGCAAGCAACGTGGGGTTTGATTGGCACGACCGAGAGGATGTGTGGCCGAAAGTGCGTGAAGAGATTGCTGAGTTTGAGGCAGAGGTTGCAAATATGGACCGTGATAAGGCAACTCGGGAGTTCGGCGATTTGATGTTCAGTCTCATCAACGCAGCACGACTCTATCACATCAATCCTGATACAGCACTCGAATATACCAATCAGAAGTTTATCAAACGGTTTACGTATGTCGAGATGAAGGCAAGAGAGCAAGGACGTGATATCAAAGACCTCACACTCGAAGAGATGGATGCTCTTTGGGAAGAAGCAAAGAAATTGTAAATCAATACCAATCTAAATCTTTAACAATTCAATTTAATGAAAACAAAAAGAATCATTCAATGGGCAATGGCGACCATGCTAATGATGGTGCTGCCATTGAAGGCTGCCGCTGCAGATGAGTTCGTCAGTTTCTCTGCAGGCGACTGGCAGTTGAATTCAAATGGTAAAGTAACTATTTACGTAAGCGAAAAGGACGAACGTGGTGTCAAACGCGCTGCTCAGGATCTGGCTCAGGACTTGAAGGCCGTGACTGGAACAGCCGGTGTGTTGGTCGACAATCCCAACGATGCTTCTATCATTATCGGAACGGCTGGCAAGGTGGATGCTGTCAAGACATTTGCTAAGCAACTCAAGGGGAAGTACGAGATGTATGTCATCAATGCATCAGATAGCAAGTTGACGATTGCTGGTAGCAACCGCCGTGGTACCATTTTTGGCATCTATGAGTTGAGCCGTCAGTTGGGTGTGTCGCCTTGGTACTATTGGGCAGACGTTCCTACAGAACATCATGATAAGGTGTTTGTGAAGAATGGCAGTTATACGGATGGTGAGCCAGCCGTGAAGTGGCGTGGATTGTTCCTCAACGATGAGGCTCCTTGCCTCACTTCGTGGGTGAAGAATACATTCGGAACAGACTATGGCGACCATCGTTTCTATGCAAAGGTGTTTGAACTCATCTTGCGTCTGAAGGGCAACATGCTCTGGCCTGCTATGTGGGGATGGGCTTTTTATGCTGACGATCCTGAGAACCTGAAGACGGCAGACGAGATGGGTGTGATTATGGGTACGAGTCATCACGAACCGATGGCACGTAATCATCAGGAATATGCCCGCAATCGCCAGCAATGGGGTGCTTGGGACTATTCGAAGAATAAGGAAAAACTCGATCAATTCTTCCGTGAAGGTGTAGAGCGCATGCAGGGTACAGATGATGTAGTAACAATCGGTATGCGTGGTGATGGTGATGCGGCAATGAGTGCTGATGCTGATACCAAGCTGCTGGAAGACATCGTACTCAACCAACGTCGCATCATACAAGAGGTGACCAAGCGTCCTGCAAAGGAAACTCCTCAGGTTTGGGCTCTTTATAAAGAGGTACAGGATTATTTCGATGCGGGTATGAAAGTGCCTGACGATGTGACCATCCTCATCAGCGACGACAACTGGGGCGATATACGTCGAATACCTAATGCTCAGCGTAGTGGTGGATGGGGTATCTACTACCATGTGGATTATGTGGGAGCTCCGCGTAACACCAAGTGGCTCAATGTAACCCAGACGCAGCAGATGTTCGAACAATTGTCGCTTGCCTATGATTTTGGCATTCAGCAATTATGGATACTTAATGTGGGCGACCTGAAACCGATGGAGTATCCGATCCAGATGTATTTCGATATGGCTTGGAAACCTAAAGAATATAAGGTGGAGAACATCATCGAACACACCCGTCGTTTCTTTGCTGATGTGTTGGGTGAGAAGTGGGCAAATGAAGCTGCCGACATCTACAATCAGAACTGTCAGTATATGGCACGTGTTACCCCTGAGATGCTCGACGCACGTACATATAACGTTGCTACGGGTGAGTGGAAGCAAGTAGCTGATGAGTATCTTCGTCTGGAGGCTCGTGCGCTCCGACTGTTCCTCGAGATACCTGAGAATACAAAGGATGCCTATCAGCAACTTATCCTCTTCCCTGTTCAGGCTGCTGCTAACCTCTACGATATGTACTACGCTCAAGCGATGAACCAATATCTCTCAGGACGTAATAATCCTGACGCAAACCTTTGGGCGAAGAAAGTTTCAGAGTGTTTTGAACGTGATGCTGCCCTCTGTGCTGCCTACAATAATGATATTGCAGGAGGAAAATGGAATGGCATGATGACCCAGAAGCATATAGGCTATACCTCTTGGAACGACAATTTCCGTGCTGATATGTTGCCACGTACCCGTGAGGTTGAGGCTGCAACTGGCGGCTATACCTTTGCTCCAAGCAACGGATTCGTAGCGATGGAGGCTGAGCACTTCTATAGTGCCACAGCCGCAGAAGGCACAGAGTGGACCCTCTATCCTTATTATGGACGTACACGTAGTGCTGTAGCTTTGACACCTTATACTAAACCGACAGGCGATGCCAAGTTGACCTATAAGTTCACCTTGCCAGCAAATCATCCATCTGAGGTGAAGGTGCTTGTGGTGGTGAAGTCAACCCTCGACTTCGAGAATCGTGGAGGACATGAATATACCGTTAGTCTCGATGGGGCAGAACCTGCTGTGGTGAACTTCAACAGCAAATTGGTCGATCGTCAGCCCTATATGTATAGCGATTTCTATCCAACCATCGCTCGACGTGTGGTTGAAAACACCGTAGAGATGCCTGTGGGGAATGCTGAGACCCACGAACTGACTATTCATCCTCGTCATGCTGGTATTGTGTTCGAGAAAGTGGTTGTTGACTTTGGCGGTTACAGCCCTTCCTACCTCTTCGGTACAGAGTCGGAAGTAAGAAGATAACAGACCCCCTCCGACTCCCCCTCTATGGGGAGAGGAACGATAACAAATGGTCAAGGTAAATTTAACATTATGCATAAAACATTTTTGCTTTTAATTCTTTTTGCATTTATACATTTTCCAGTTTCTGCGCAGGAACTAAACGAAATGAAAGGTTTCAAGGGTCTGCTGGGTGGGAAGACTGCCGTTGAGATAGTCGTATCCGACAAATACAACGATGGGGAGTGGATTACTGCAGGATACTGCTATTATCCCAAAGCTAAGACACCAGCTCCGATATTGGTGGTAGCAACTACAGAAACCGACAAAACGCTACTCCCGAAGGGAGAAAATTCCTACTTGCTGCGACTTGTGGAATATCAACCTGATGGTGAGATAACAGGTATTTTCCGAATATGGTACACAGAAGTGGAGGGCGATTACACCTTCAAGAAGGGTACCTGGACCAATCCCACAACAGGGCGTGTGATGCAGATGAGTCAGGTTACAAATGTTTATGACATACCTAACTGGTATCCAGGTGAACCCGCAACCTTCTCAGCACCAAAGCGTGAGGCATGGAGTTTCAAGCACTACTTTGATAAAGAACGCGAAGGATGGCTGACAGACATTCATGTCGACATTTACGCAGGTGAGAAGAAAAGCCCATTGAGTTTCGAGGATCCTCTTATGGGGGCTTTTAATGCTTCACAGGAAAAGGAACTGTCATGGGTGACAGAAGAGGATATCAACTTCGACGGTATTCCTGATTTGATGGTCTTCCTTGGGTTGACCATCCATACTCAGAGTGTCTATAAGGCGTTCGTATGGAATCCTGTGACTCGTCAGTTCTACTATGTCAAAGAGTTTGAAGATATTCAGGAACCTGATTTCGACAGGAAAGCAAAGACCATCACCAGCGTGGCACGCGATGTGGATATCGTGTATGTCGATACCTACAAATGGAAGAACGGCATCCTGACCAACGTATCAACCAAGAAACAATCGTTACGATAAAGATAACATAACAAGCAGGGGTCATTTAGGAACCCCTGCTTGTTTTTTCCTTGTACCTTAATTAAACAATTTTTTCCCCTAGGGGTATTCTCTGTTCAAAGACCTTGAATACATATTCAGAGGCTTTGAATATATATTCAAAGGCTTTGAATAGAGATTTCTCCTAAGGATAGCGATTTTTTCCCCTTAGAGCCAAGAATTGTTTCCCTTAGAATTATTGCTTTTTTGTTGCAATATGCTGGCACTTTCCATTTGCTGTCTGTAGGTCATGATTTTTAACTATTTATTTCAATACGACTCCTTCTTTCTTCATACCGTCGATTTTGATGGTGACAGGTGAGTCGAGTTGAACATAGCGCACAAACTCGGTCTCTTGTACGGCTTTCAAACTGTTGAGATACTCGATATTGTAGATGCCATCGCCAATGTAGTCGTTCACTATGAAATATCCCACGCCGAAGGAGGTGAGGTTCTGGAAGAAATGGGTACCCTGACTTGGCTCCACTCGGTAGTCTTTCAGTCCTGCCTCTACGATGAGTTTGGCTGCACTGATGTGTGGCCACTTCACAGGGATTCCTAGCCATGAATCGTTGCTACCCCATCTGCCTGGTCCTACCAAGATGTACGATTTCCCTTTATCGAGGAACTGACGATTGATTTTCTCAACCTCCAGCGCTATCCTTGGATTGTTGGATGCCGAGTAGCCTTCGGTTTTCACATACACGATGTCGCGTATATCATTGCTTACACCACATCCAATGGCATTATGACTGCGGATAATACAGTCGTTGTCAGATATTTGTGTGAGGTCTTCGTCTATCATCATCTTGTTGTCCACCATCGGACGTATCTGGAGTAGGTAGAACTCTCCTGTCTTGTCGGGCTTGAGCTTTACTGCAAATTCTATCTCAACAGGGCGGCGCATCTCATCCTGTCCGTATTTCAGTATCATCTGCAGAATCTCCGGTAATGGGAAGACACCTTGCTGTAGCACCCCTGCAAAGGTGATGAGTTTGCGGTTTCGCCCTTCATAGAATCCGTCGTAGATACATTGGTCGTAAGGGTCGTATGTACTACAGATATATTGAATGGAACCGTTGTTCTCTACGTCTCTCACCATCAGTTTCACAAGGTTGAAACCATCATCGACCTTGAAGTTGTCGTTCACATTCTTGGTGTCGAGTGCCAGCAGGTAGGTCTGGGTTTCGCGCAAGGCAATATCCACCTCGCTCGTTTGCAACACTTGGTTGGGGTGTGCTGGACATACGCGGAGACTCATTCCTCCGTCAACAATGTATTTGCCCAAACCGAGCGCAAGATTCACCGTGCCCTCTTCCGCCTTCTCGTCACCTATGGGGTAGTAGCTGATGCTTCGAGCCACACCCGATATGTTCGGATAGAAATAGCCATCGTATTGTGTGCCTACCACCTCTTGCAGGATGACTGCCATCTTCTCTTGATCGATGACGTTGCTCGTAGCAGTCATGTAGGCCTTCGAGTCGCTGAAGAAAACGGACGCATAAACGCCCTTGATGGCATCGCTGAGCAACTTCAAGTGAACATATTTGTCGTTCACGTATGGAATCATATAAGTGCTGTAAACGCCTGCAAATGGCTGATAGTGAGCATCTTCGAGCAACGACGAACTGCGGATGGCAATCGGGGCTTTCACCACATCGAGGAAAGCCATCAGGTCTTCTGCCAACCGCTCTGGAAGGCGGGCATGCAGGAACTGCTCGAGGATTTCTTCGTTGGTCGCATCGCTCAGCGCTATCTGGTACAATTCGTTGGTGTCCATGAACTCATCGAAGATGTCCGTACATAGTACAACCGTTTTCGGAATCGTCACCTCCGCATTGTCAAACTGATTGAGTTCCTCATAACGCGAGATGATGTTGTCGAGAAAGGCCAGACCGCGTCCCTTGCCTCCCAGCGAGCCTTCACCGATTCGTGCGAAATTCGAAAAGCGGTCGAAACGGTCGCGACGGAACGTTGCAACCACACCGCGGTTTTTCATCTTACGATAGCTCACGATAGCATCGTAGATGTACTGACGGTGAGCATCTACATCCTGTAGGGTTCTCCATGTGATTTTCTTTAGGAAGTCGCAGATGGGAAACAACGCTCGCGATCCCAGCCAACGGCTCACATTGTTGCGCGATACATGGTACATGAGCGATTCGCGCGGAAGGGTGAAGATATTGTCCTGCAAGTCCTTCAGGTTGCGTATGCGAGCCACTTCCTCCATCGTGTCAGGGTTGCGGAAGATGAAATCACCGAATCCAAAATACCTGCGTACCAAGTCGCGTAGGTCTATGTCCAGTTTCTTGGAGTTCTTGTCGATGAAACTGGCATGACACTGTCGTGCGAGTTCTTTGTTCTCCAACTCCGACGACTCCATAATCAGCGGTACATACTCATCTGTAGCACGAATGGCAGACAATAGCTTGAAGCCAGCCAACTTGTCCTTCTTACCGTCCTTCGGGAATTCGCAGTCGCTGATTACTCCTAGCGTGTTGTCCTTGAACTTATAGTACAACTCCCACGCTTCTTCGTAGGTACGCGCCAATACAATCTTCGGACGGCCACGCATGCGGAGCGTCTCCAATTGAGAGTTAAGCGCCTCCGTAGCAAACTCTAGACTCTGTTGCAGCACGAACTTATACAAGTTGGGCAGGATGCTCGAATAGAATCGGATGCCATCCTCAACCAGCAACACCATCTGCACTCCAGCAGACTTGATGTCGTGTTCCAGATTCATCTTGTCCTCCATCAACTTGATGATCGACAGCAATAGGTCGGTATTGCCCAGCCAGCAGAACACATATTCGAAGATGCTCAGGTCCTCGTTCTCCATCCGCTTTGTGATGCCATGCGAGAATGGGGTGAGCACCACGATGGGGATGTCGGCGAATGCCATCTTGATGGTGCGTGCAATGTCGAACACATCGTTGCTGTCGTTGCCTGGCATACAAATCACCAGTTCAAACTTCGTCTGCTTCATCAACTCTGTTGCTTCGTCCTTGTTGGCAGCTCGGAAGAAACGCGGAGGGTAGCGCAACCCCAGTTTTGAGTATTCGTCGAAAATCTTCTCGTCGATACGTCCGTCATCTTCCAGCATGAAGGCATCATACGGATTCGCCACAATCAGCACGTTGAAAATCCGTCGAGCCATCAGTTCCACAAACGACGTATCTTTCAGTATCAATTGATTCTTTTTCATAGACAATACCATAATTTGCTGCAAAATTACAAAAAAACACAAAAAAAATGCAGTTTTTTCAAAATAATTATCAATAATCAATTGTCAATTATCAATTAATTTGTAACTTTGCACTGGATTCAAAAGAAGCACTTAGTTTTTTTTATTCACTCTTAAGGTGATTAAAAGTGTAAATTAGTAGGAGAGAGTCAGGTCCGTGGTGGATATGACTCCTTTTTTTGTAACTGTAGGACTTAGGGCTAAGAGCTAAGAACTGTAGGGCTGTAGAGCTGTAGAACTAAGACATACTCCTCCACCGCAAGCGGTCCCCCTCCTCTAGCTTAGAGGAGGAGCAATATAAGGCTCTCCCCCT
>CACZXN010000057.1:16688-22936 GCA_902785075.1 uncultured Bacteroidales bacterium
CTAAGACATACTCCTCCACCGCAAGCGGTCCCCCTCCTCTAGCTTAGAGGAGGAGCAATATAAGGCTCTCCCCCTAAGATAGGGGGAGTACCCAAAGGGGGAGGGAGTATGAAAAGAGCTAAGAGCTGTAGAACTGTAGAGCTGTAAGAAATCGATAAATAAACTAAAAACATAGAATAATATGAAACGACTCATATCTTATACCCTCATGATGCTTGTCACTTTGCAGTTTGTGACAGCACAACGCCGTATGAACTTTAATGCCGATTGGACCATCGGAGAGGATAACCGATTAGTTACACTACCTCGTGCATGGAACGAGAACGATGCATACAGAGTGTCAATCGAGCAACTCCCCACAGCTGTGGTATGGTATCGTAAGGAGTTTTCTTTGCCCGATGTGAAAGGCAAGAAAGTGTTTATTGAGTTCGAAGGCGTTCGTCAAGCAGGTGAGGTCTATGTGAATGGAGATTCTGTAGGTATGAGCGAGAATGGTGCGATGGCTTTCGGATTTGACATCACACCTTATATAAAAAAAGGGAAGAACCGTATCGAAGTGAAGACCGACAATAGTTGGAACTATCGCGAGAAGTCGTCAAACAGTCCTTATCAGTGGAACGATAAGAATTTCAATGCCAATTATGGAGGTATTACGAAAAATGTGTGGTTGCACATCACAGACGAAGTCTATCAGACCCTACCACTCTATTCCAACCTGAAGACTACAGGGACGTATGTATTTCTAACCGATGCAGATATTCAGCAGCATACTGCCACGATTGCTGTGGAGACAGAAGTAAAGAACGACAGCAAACAGCCTCGTCAGCTACGTATGCAGGTGCTGTTCCCTTCTGTTCTGCAGGCTGAAGGCTCTCATGAGCAAAGTCAGCTGGTCATGCTTCAACCAGGCGAGAAACGTATCATCCGACAGACCTATCAGATTGCAAACGTGCGATGGTGGAGTGTCGGAGAAGGCAATCTCTATGATGTTGTTACCCAGTTGACCGATGCGAAAGGGAAGGTGTTCGATGAAGTCGTGACTCGAACGGGTTTCCGTACAACTCGCTTTGCAAACGGACTGATATGGCTCAACGGAGAGGTCATTCAGGTGAAGGGTTATGCTCAGCGTACCAGCAATGAATGGCCGGCTGTGGGCATTTCTGTACCTGCATGGTTGAGCGACTATTCCAACGGTTTGATGGTGGAGAGCGGAGCCAACCTCGTACGATGGATGCATATCACACCTTGGAAACAAGATGTGGAGTCGTGCGACAGAGTGGGACTGATGCAAGCCATGCCTGCTGGCGATGGGGAGAAAGATGTGGAAGGACCTCGCTGGCGACAGCGTACCGAACTTATGCGCGATGCGATTATCTACAATCGCAACAATCCCAGCATCATCTTCTATGAGGGAGGAAACGAATCAATCAGTCGTGCTCACATGTTGGAACTGAAAGCCATCCGCGATCAGTTCGATCCCCATGGTGGGCGAGCCATCGGAAGTCGTGAGATGCTGGATATCGATGAGGCTGAATATGGAGGCGAGATGCTCTACATCAACAAGAGTAAGAAACACCCTATGTGGGCAATGGAGTATTGTCGCGATGAAGGACTGCGTAAGTATTGGGACAGCTACAGCTATCCGTACCATCAGGAAGGTGCAGGTCCGCTTCATAATGGACAGCCTGCCAACGCATACAATCACAATCAGGATGAGTTTGCCGTAGAGCTTGTCCGCCGTTGGTACGATTACTGGCGCGAACGTCCAGGAACAGGAACGCGTGTCAGCAGCGGAGGAGTGAAGATTGTGTTTAGCGACACCAACACCCATCATCGTGGGGAGGAGAACTATCGTCGGAGTGGAGTGACTGATGCCATGCGAATCCCTAAAGATGGGTTCTACGCCCATCAGGTCATGTGGCACGGATGGGTCGATACCGATTCCTTCCAAACCTATATCATCGGCCATTGGAACTACCGTCAGGGGGTAAAGAAACCTGTATATGTGGTGTCGAACGCTCCAAGTGTTGAACTGTTCCTCAATGGCAGAAGTCTGGGACAAGGCGTTCAGAGCTACCATTTCCTTCATACATGGCACGATGTGAACTGGGAGGCAGGCATCCTGAAGGCAGTCAGTCGTGATGAGACGGGTAGGGAAGTATCGACCTATCGCCTTCAAACCACAGGCGAACCTGCTGCATTGAAGCTGACAACAATCGAAAATCCTCAAGGATGGCAAGCTGATGGAGCCGACTTGATATTGGTGCAGTTCGAAGTAATCGACCGTGAAGGCCATCGATGCCCTCTCGACAACAGGACGGTTCAATTCACCCTTGAAGGTCCGGCAGAGTGGCGAGGAGGTATTGCCCAAGGTCCCGACAACTATATTCTCTCAAAGACTCTACCCGTGGAATGTGGCGTGAACAGAGCACTCATTCGTAGTACAACCAAAGCCGGGCGTGTCACCCTGAAAGCGCAAGCAGAAGGGCTTCCTATGCAACAGATCACCCTCACTACCCATCGACCTACCCATGGGCGCAATCAGGCTCCACTTGTAGTGAGCCTGTCGAACCCGCAGGCTCATCTCGTACCAGCCAAACGAACGATGCATCCTACTTATCTGCAAACCAAGGTAGGAGTCGATATTGTGGCAGCTCAGTCCGAAGTAAACAACGAAAACCTTCGCAACAGCTACGATGACAATGAACTGAGCGAATGGCGAGGAGGTACATCAGTGACCTACACATTGAGCGAGGCAGCTCCCATCAACGATATCTGTGTGAAGATGGCAGGATGGCGCTCCACGAACTATGCCCTCGAGGTAGAGGCTGAAGGAAAAATCTTATGGCGAGGCATCACACCCACCAGCCTCGGATATGTGCATCTCCAGATAGCTCATCCGGTGAAAGCCCAGACATACACCATCAGAGCTATCGATAAATCAAAGGCACAAGCAAAGGAAGCCAACTTTAACGACCCTGAAGCCGCACGATTCCAAAATATCACAGAAGTAGCTGGCGGAAAAGCCAATGAATTGGACCAGGCAGGCACACCCAATGCCAAGATCCAACCCCTTCGTATCGTCGAGATAGAGTTTTTAAAGTTACGATAGGGTTGACACCCTATCCTTTGTTCTGTCACCCCTACGGGGTTCTTGAATTTCTTAGCCCCAACGGGGCGACATAATACAGGATAGGGCGGAAGCCCTATCTCATGTTTGCATCCACCCCACCAAAGCCCTGAAGGGGCGAAATATTATGTCGCACTTACAGCGCTTTGGGTGGCGGGGTGTCGTTCCGATAGGGTTGACACCCTATCCTTTGTTCTTTCACCCCTACGGGGTTCTTGAATTTCTTAGCCCCAACTGGGCGAAATAATTTAGGATAGGGCGGAAGCCCTATTTCGTTTTAAACACCCCACCCATCGCCCTGTAGAGGCGAAATATTATGTCGCACTTACAGCGCTTTGGGTGGCGGGGGCGTATGACTACTATGTTAGGTTTCTGTTAGGTCTTAGTTACCTCTTAGTTAGGTCTTAGTTAGGTCTTTTTGTGCGTTTTTTGCTTGTAAGTGTCTAACGGAGAGCAACTTGCGAGTTTTCTGTGTTAGGTCTTGAGAAAAAGCGCAAAAAAAATAATTTTTTTCCCGTTCCAATAACCCAGCATTATCGGAGCATAACCCACGCTTGCTCGCAGAAAACCGTCCTTTGCTTGCTACAAACCCAACACTCACCCCTTTTGATATTTTCTCCAATTATTTTGGCAGTATAATGCTGTCCCTTTGCTATAGACTAATTCACAGGTGCTCCTTTGGTGCTCCTTCTGCAAGGTAACATTATTCGTAGAAGGTTCGGAGTGAGTTCGTAGATGACTCGAAGATGGAACATCGTGGAATGGTGTTTTTATGAACATATGTTCGTGAGCCGATGAACATATGTCCCTTTTTTTACAGTATTAGACACCCCTAAAGAGGGCAGGGGGCTTTAACTGTAGTTTAACGATTTTAGTTGACTACTTAGGGCCTTACTAACGATAAGGGTTGACTTGGTTAAACTTTATTTTTAATTCACGTTGACTCGTCTTTACGTTAGTCATAATTTGGGTTTACAATATTATTTCGAAACAAGGGAGAGGAAGCCTGGCGGCATTCCTCCGCCTCTTGTTCCTGTCTCGCTCTATAGCAAGACATTCTTCTTGGATCGCCGCAAAGTTACTGATTTATATTCATGCAGCCAAAGCTTTTATAGCTTTTTCTCTGTAGCTGACCCATTTTTTCTCCAACTCTCCCGTGCAGAGTGCTGCTTCTGCTGGAGTTTTCCAATCCAGGCTCATGTGCGGGCGCTCATTATTATAAAAGTCTATAGCCACCTTCAGGGCTCTCCTGACCTCATCTATAGAGACAAACGCCATACCCATGAGCAACTCGTTCTTGATGATGCCATTTACGCGTTCTGCCACGGCATTGTCCTTTGGATCACCGCACTCGGTCATACTGATCTTGATGCCGTTCCTCTTCAGGATGCTTGTGTATTCGTAGCTGGCGTACTGTACGCCCCGGTCAGAGTGATGGATGAGGTCGAGGACGGGATTGTTACCAAGCCGTCCCAAAGCCATATGCAAGGCCGCTATGGCGAATTTGGCCTCCAGCGTCTCGCCCACACACCAGCCGATGATCTCTTTCGTGTAGTAGTCCGTCACAAGCGACAGGTAGCAGAAGTCGTAATCACCCGTCTGTGCATTGGTATAGATGACCATATAAGTAATGTCACTCACCCACAGCTGGTTTGGGCGTATGGGGATGAGTTCCTTGACCAGGTTCGGATACAGAGGCAGGCCGTGCTCCGAGTCCGTCGTCTTGGCACGGCGTTTCTTCTTGCGCACCTTCAGGTTGTGGCGTTCAATGATATCGTAGAAGCGGTTATACCCTACGCTGTGCTCCTCACCGAACTCATGCTTGTACATCTTCCAAAGTTTGCCGCCACCGATACCATGGTCCTTCTGCCGGACGCGATTGATAAACTCAACAACGAATGCATCTTCTGCCTGCTTGCGAAGGTCACTGTCTCCATGCTTATAGTAGGCTTGGGGTGACACACCAAGCAGCTTACACTGCGACGTGACTGGATATGCCTTCATGTCGCGAGTGTATAGCCTACTCACTACTTGGTGCCAGCTTTTTTTAAGTCGATTCCATACACTTCCTTGCCAAAGGCTACCATCTCCTCGTAGAAGTCGGCACGTAGCTTCTCATTCTTCAGTTCTGTCTTTAGGGTTGACACTTCCTCTAGCAATTTCCTGTAGTCATCTGGAACAATCTCACTGCCTTTCTTCTTCATTTGATCTGCTAATTCTGGATATTCGGAAGCAAAGGTACGAAGAATTTTGTAATAAACGCCTCTTTTAAGCCCTCTTTGCGATAAAATCTCTTTTTCCTGAAGATGATGAACATAATGAAGTTCATAAATCTCTTTCATTTCATTGATGCGATTCGCATCCTTTGAATAACGACTTTCTTTTGGCTGTTTCACCATACATTTTAAACTTTTGGTGTCAACCTTATTTAAAATAAGACAAACCTTGAACCCTTAACCATAAGTTACTTCACCCATACTTTTTTCCCAACCACGATATTCAGTCCCTTCTGCAATCCATTGATGCGCTGCTCTTGGAGGTTGTATATACTCCCCTCCATAGAGGGAGGGGTAAGGGGGGGCTAATAAAAACAATGGTAATATCTGTTTTTGATGTTTTTTTCTAAATCTACACACAGGGTTATGCAAGTGATTCCTAAAGTCTCTTTATATTCTTTTAGGTTATTTCAATACAACTCCTTACTTTTTACACATCATATCTCTAGTTCTTCTCTACTTCTAAATTGGAGATGAATTGGAGATGAATTGGAGATAAAGTAGAGTAGAACATGGCATAAATATAAGAATCATGATAGCAAAACAATTGAAGTTCAAATAAAGTTGATAAAATGAAAAGTTGAAAAGTTGAAGCTGATAGTTGATAGTTCTTGGGGCTACGAACCTTGAAACCAAAGAAAGGAGGCTCCTTTCTTATTTACGTTTACGTGCGTGTGTGATGGTAGGGCAAAGATGTAAGAAGTAAGATGTAAGAACTAAGAGCTAAGAGCTGTAGAGCTGTAGAGCTGTAGGGAATGTCGGCTAGGTGGTAGGGAAATCCCTACAAGGTTTAGGATTTCGGAATTTAATCGATTTCGGGCTTGCGGAATCAAAGAGATGTA
>CACZXN010000058.1 GCA_902785075.1 uncultured Bacteroidales bacterium
GAACGCAAAGGACAACACAGTAGTGATCAACGGTACTCAGGTAAGCAGCAAGGCGCTCGCAAACGCAATCGCAAGTGTTCAGAAGGAACTCCGCCCAGCAGCTCAGGCTCCTCAATTCCCACAGCGTCTTCGCTTCCACGCTAATCCTTGGGGTGCTCCAAGATTCGGCCAAATGGCAAGACGTTAAAATAACTCGCTCCTACTAAGTATTTTTTGAAGGCAGCAGAGGTGCAGGTTGATTGACCTGCACCTCTCTTCTTTTGTGTCTTAGGCTCGATCTGAGTAGGTGTTGTGGGTTCGACTAACTCACCACAAGTCAAAGGGTTCAAGAGTTCAAAGGTTATCGTTAAGGTTACCCTTTTATTACCCTTGTGCCCAAAGCGAAACATTTTTCCATATTGGCTGTCTCGTCACAAGCATAGGTTCGAGCACTGAGGTTGTCGATGTAATGTACCACAAGGGCTTCCTGCGTGCAGGGAACTACGGGACTGCCGTATTCCAACTGCCCATGATGGGCAAGGACGCAGTGGACAATTCGGATTGTCTCTTCGTTGCTGATGCCTGCTGCATTGAGTTTGTTATGGAGTACATGGGCGGAAATATAGGTGTGACCCATAAGGTACATGTACTTGGTTCCCTCCATATTCTCGTCATACTCTTTCAGTTTGCCATAATCGTGGAAGAGGATGGCGATGATGCAACGCTCGAGTTTCAAAGGAGGGAGGGTGGGATAGAGGCCCTCAAGCATGTGGAGCAACTCGTAAGTGTGGTTGAGTAGCCCACCCTTGAAGGCATGATGGAGCGAAGTGGCAGCCGTTTGGTTGCTGTACTGCTCGTAGAGGTTATCGCGCTCCTGCTGGATGAAGTCCATCAGCTGTGTATCGCTGCAATTGTCCATCATGTTATTGATACAAAGGTCCCAGACTGCTTTGTCGATGGGGCGAGGTATGAGTTGATAGAGTGGGTCGTCGGGGGTAGCATGCCTGCAGTTTCGGAACCCACCAAAGTCGGCTTTCTTGGGGAACTTGATGCTCCTGATGGTATCCATATCCACCATGATGATGTCTTCGATGTGTGGTCCTTCGTTTTCCTCGAGATCCCAAACGCTGATGGTGAGTGATTCGCCTTTCTGGGCAGCTATCTTCAGATTGGCATAATGGCTTCCGTTCTTAGCCACTTGATTCGAACGTGCCGTTACGATATACGATTTTTGCATGTTATTTTTAGTTTTATGGGTTTAACGGTCAAAGGGATTCGGTCGAAGGTCGAAGGGACTTTGAACCTTGAACTCTTGAACTCTTTGTTTTTTCATACTCCTCAGTCATTTCATGACAGCTCCCCTATCTTAGGAGAGCAGCCCTTTTTTTATAGCTCCTCCTCTAAACTAGAGGAGGGGGACCGCTTGCGGTGGAGGAGTGTGTCTTAGTTCTACAGTTCTACAGTTCTACAGTTCTACAGCTCTACAGTTCTACAGCCCTACAGCCCTACAGCCCTACAGCCCTACAGACGAAGTCTGTCTTCATTCCTTCCGCATGGCTTCGTAGATGCAGAGGATGTCTTGTGTGTCGACTACTCCGTCGCTGTTCACATCGCAGATGTCGTCAGTATCGGCTCCAAGGGGGAGGGTACCGTCCTGCATGTATTGATAAACAGAGAGTACGTCCTGTGTGTCGATGGTTCCATCGCTGTTCACATCTTCCAACTGGGCTTCAGCGATGACGAACAGGAGTCCTTCACGGATGCGACTGGTGTCCCAAAGGAATTGTCGTGGAAGTTTCAGTTTGGGTGTTCCGCTCAGTAGTTTGCAGTCGAAGATGCGGATGGAGTCGCCTGCTGACAGGTTCTGGAAGGCTGACAGCACAACTTCGATGGTGCCGCTAAGGGAGAGTTTGTTGATGTTCGACAGACTGGTGCATCCTCGTGAGCGAGTTGTGGTACACATACGGGCACATACCTTGAGTATGCCGCTGTTGTTGATGGTGAGGTTTTTCCCACCGAAGTCGATGGTGCCTGTATAGGCGGTCGCACTCTTTCCTGGTTGCAGGGTTCCGCTGATGGTTGTCGTACTATTACCTAATGTGCCGACTCCTGCAAGGGTGGCATTACGAGCTACGGAGAGTGTGCCTGTGCCGAGCGAACCTTCGTCGAGCAATAGCGTTCCGGCTGATACTGTGACTGAGCCTGTGTTGTCCCATTTGCCTTTCACGGTCATCTTGCTGGCCCCCATCTTGTTGAAGTTGTCGATGCTGGTGACAGCTCCTTCGTAGGTGAAGTCAGTAGAGTCGTTGCCTACCTGCCAGGTGTTTGCGACTGCACTTACTCCGTTGCGGAAGGCACTGTAGCCTCCGAGTGACCCCTTGCCTGTGAGCGGTCCCATGCGGAGTGTCTTTCCTGAGTTCTGCACGAAGCGCCCTTCAGGTATGTTGAGTGTCCAGGAGTCGCTACCCGAACCGGTGTCGAGTGTGAAGCGTCCATCAGCAGTATAGACCGCTTCAGCCACGAGTGTTCCTTCGAACTTCGAGAGGTTGAGTACAATCGGAGTGCGCGTGGCGTAGTAATTGCTGCCTTTTTCTGTGGCGCAATAAACGGTCAATTGTCCTTTGCCTGTGAGTGACAGATTGGTCGTTGCGCGGTTCACAGTTGTCAGCTTTGCTTTTGCTTTGTCTGCCACAAGGATAGGGGTGGTGAGGAATCCGTTGCCGGTAATGGCCGCTGTGCCTTGCAACTCGATCTGTGACGCTACCTTTGCACCTGCATCAACGGTTCCTTCAGCTACTACCAGTTGTTTGAGTGTGCTTGCCACACTGGGTTTGAGCCATCCGCCGCCACGCTTGGTGAGGGTGGTTCCGCTGAAGGCTGCCTCTTGGTTGAAGTCAGCTGAGTTGTTGATTGTTCCTCCATCTCCTATCATGCGAATGGGGGAGCCGTTAGTTACTGAAGCTGTAGTCTTGAGCACAGCTCCGTTCTCCATCGTGAATTTAGTAGGGCTGGAGGTTGTGCCTCCGAGGTTGCCTTTGGGCTTTGTTGAGTTGGATAGGACGCTAACGATGGTGGTTCCTCCTCTGAGGTAGTTGCCGCCTGCATAGTTGCTCTCTGTGCTGATGGTTACGGTGTTTGTTCCGTCAACAACAAAGGCTGTATTTCCGATAATGCTACCCGTGCCTGAGAGTGTGTATGCCTTTGACTCATTCCTGAAATACACAGTGTCGGCCTCTATGTCATCGTCAAGTGTGACAGCTGTGCGTGTGGCTTCATCGGTGAAGTTGACAATGTCGCCCTTAACGAATATCTCAGGAGTCTGAGTGGTATCGCCTGCAAGGAAGAAATTGGGTGTTTTGGCAAAATCCCAAGCGCTTGACGTTGCTCCGTTCCATACAATCTCAGTAGCACCTCGCATGGCTCCAAGCGACAGAATGAGTCTGCCTTCTGCATCGATGGAGAGTGCAGGTTTGAGGTCTGTGATACCCTCGATTTTGAGCGAAGCTAACGAACCGCTCAGTTGGTTGGCATGACCGATGATGTAATCGCCAGGAGCAAGGGTTGTAGCACCTTCAGCTTTATGTTCAACAATCTCCAAGACAGGTTGCAGATACTGCGGTCCATACTTCTGCCATACGGTTCCCGTCTTTTTCTCAATCTTGAGTGTAGATGTGTTGACTTGATCCGCTTTGAAACCATCAGAATACAGATCGAGAATCACTCGGGCGCCAAATCCCAACGTCAACGTCTCATCGACTGTGATGCTGCTTGCCTTGTCTGCTCCTCCAGGACGGATGATGGAACCATAGTCGGCCTTGATACTCTTGAACTCACCGCCATCGCTGTTCAGTTCGGCAAAACGGTTGAGCCATAGTTCCGAATCTAACATCTTGCCGTCGAAACAGAGCGTACCTGCCCATACATCCATACCGCCAGTAAACGTCATCTCTGCATTCGGAAGGCGCAGGATGCCGTCACCTTGTTTTACCACGCGTGTGTTGCCTGTCAGCGAACCGCCTGTTACATCGCAGGTGAAGTATTCGTAACTGATGGGTGTGTCTTTGGTTGTCGTGTTGCTTGCTGCAGTACCTTGTACCCAAGAAGGAACATTAAATGTAATCATGTATGGGCTGGCACCGTTGACAATTGATACTTTCGTGTCATTCGTTTCGCAGACGATAAGGTGATCATCGGTAGTGGTGATGGTTCCGCCGTTCTTCACTTCTTTTCGTCCTGTCATTGTCAATGGAGGTGGTGCAACGGTAATGCCTTCGAGTTCGCCGAGGAAGTAACTCTTGTGGGGTGGCTGATTGTAGCCCATACTCTGCCAAACCATCGCGTTGCGGTACTGATGGTCGTGCCATAGGGTTGGAATGCGATATTTCGTTGAAATGCCAGTTGTATAAACGAGGATGGCAGTATTGTCGCCACGACGCATCACGAGTTCCTCGCGCCAGTCGCCAAAGATGTCGGCAATAGCGCCAGGATTGTTTTTCGTCCAGTTGTTGCACTTTGAATCTGGGAAATTCCAACGACCGCCACCTGCTTCACTGGGCTTGTAGATAGCACCATAGCCTTCTGTTCCTGGACTGTCGAAATATTCGTCGAGTAGGTCTCCATCCCAATAGATGCGTTGGTTGAGGTCGCCCCATCCGATGAAGTTATCGCCACCGAGTTCTGTGACTTCTTTATCAGCAACCGTACTGATCCATCCTGTGCTGACGCTACGTCCCACAGAGCCTGGGTAGGTGTTGGTGAAGTTTGCACAGAGTGCACGTCCATCATCACCGCCAGCCTTGTGGCGATAGTAGAGTTGTGACGTCACAGCGTTGCGATAGTTCATTGCTGGTTGATCCTCGTTGCAGGCGAACTGCTCCTCATAGCGTCGATAAGGGTCAAGGTCGGAACAATGCTGCGCATCACCATGACCGAATCCTGTAGTGCTGAGACCCTTTCCGTTGTCGTCTATAACCATCGAACCGAAGATGATTTCATCGCGACCATCCCAATCGACATCACCGATGGCAAAGTTATGGTATCCTTGACCGAACCAAGCACCTCCGACGTTATTTTCCCAATACCAGCGTTGAGTCAGTTGGTGGGTTGCAGGATCGACATCGTATGCAGCGAACTTATGCATGGTGTAGCAACCACGTCCGAGGAAAATGCTTGCATGACGTCCGTCGAGGAAGGGCGCACCGAAATAGTGCTTTGTGGAGCGATGCCCTACAATACCACTTCCCCAGTCGCTATCCTGACCACGAGTGAGCGGATAGTCGGCGTAATGTGGGTGGGATGTGGGACCTATGCTGTATGGACGTCCTGTCGCTCCTTCTAAGTATAAGAGGTATTCATTGCCCGATGACGTGTACTCTATACCGTTCCATCGTGTGTCCACATTGGCAGAACCAATCAACTCTTGTGTTCCGTCAGCATAGTGGATGTAGGCGTTGTCCTGAATACGAAGCAACACTTCTGCCTTTCCATCACCATCCCAGTCGTAGCAGACACAATCCCATTGTTCATCGGCTCCTGCTAACATGTTAGGTCCGAGGTCAATCCACCAAAGGCGCTTGCCTTTGTGGTCGTAGCAGTCGAGCACATGGAAACAGTTCTTCTGCGAAACATCTGCGGCTTTGCTACACGGACGTTTTACGATGAACTCTACGATTCCATCTCCATCAAGGTCACCAAGCGAGATGTCGTTAAGTGTATAATTCGCAGTAACGTCGGTTCCGTCACGACCTGTAATCTTCTGAACGGGGATGGTCAGCATGCCGTTATTCCAACGTGTGACAACATCACACTTCGCCTGTTCTGTACCGCGAACTACGGCAGCTACCTGATACTTGCTCGTCGCTGTACCGCTGGTGTGCGTGTAGTTGGAGGCGGAGAGATTTTTGGCAATCTGAGTGCCGTCACAATAGAGGTTATAGGTAACGTCATAGTATTCTTCACCAAAGACGCGCCACGATACGAGGTTGCCGCTTCCAGAAGTAGCAGGAACGGCTACAAGACCTCGATTGAGGTGGTCTGTGTTACGTTGTGCAAAACTAATCGTTGCAATGGTTAGCAGTAGTGTGATAGTTAGTAGTTTTCTGTTCATGGGTCTAATGGGGTCTTATGAATCTAATAGTTTTATTTCTTGAGAGTGATGCTCATGGATTTGCCAGTGTAGGTCACCATGATGCCACCAGGAGAGTAGAGGTCGAGTGGGGTGACATGGTCTTTTTGTACCAACTCAATCATGAACTTACGGGTCTTTAGCATACCGGGGAAGCTACCTTTTCGCTGACCGATGGTAAAGCGGTGGGTAGTGTCATCGTAGCTGAAGGGGATCGTGGCATACTTGCCCTTTTCATAGTTGTAGTTCGTACCTTCGTCTTCGTAGAGGGTAAACTGCCCGTCTGCACCTCCATAGACAAGGATATGGATGAGGTCGGCTGGCTTCTCGTCGCTCCATTGCATCAGTGGACCGAGTGGCAGGATGCTACCAGCACGGGCGAAGACTGGGATGCGTTCATAGGGAGCATCGACGGTGAGGGTTTGACCGCCTTCGATATACTTGTTGCTATAGAAGTCGTACCAGCCACCTTGTGGGAAGAATACTTCGCGTGAGCGAGCCTTGTATTCGCTAACGGGACATACCATGAGAGCTGGTCCGAACATCCATTGGTCGCCAATGTCGAATACGCGTGGGTCGGTAGGGTAGTCCATCGCTAAGCCGCGCATCATTGTGTAATCGTCGAAGTGTACCTTGGCAGCCAACGAATAGATATATGGCATCAGGAAATAGCGCAGGCGATGGTACCATGTGATGCTCATATAGGCAGGATGGGGTTCGGTTTCGGGGGCGATATTCCAAACCTCACGTAGTGGCCATTGGCCATGAGTACGATAGAGCGGAACAAAGCATCCGAACTGATGCCATCGAGTTTGAAGTTCGCGCCATTCCTTGAGGTCTTCGTTTTCAGTGCCGTTGCGGTCGAAGAGCTGTTGGGCAGCTACGTATCTGTTCTCTACGCAGAAGCCGCCTATGTCCATTCCCCAGAAGGGGAGTCCTGCCATTTGGTAATTGAGGCCTGCAGTCATCTGTGCTCGCATATCCTCCCATCGAGTGCCGATATCTCCGCTCCAAGTAGCGGTGCTGTAGCGCTGTTCGCCTGCAAACCCGCTTCGTGTCAGGAGGAATACACGCTGGTTTGGGTTAACGCCTCGCTGACCATTATAGATGGCTTCGGCATTTACTAATGCGTATGCGTTGAAGTATTCGGTAGAAGTGCCCAAAGCAGTCGGTCCGCAGAGGGCTTTTCGATACCACATAGGGGTACAATCGCGAACATTTGGTTCACTTGCGTCCATCCACCAAGCATCGATGCCTTTATTATATTTTGAATAAAGGTGGTCGTCCATCTGTTGCCAGAACATCTTGCGGGCATCGGGGGAGTAAGCATCGTAGAAACTGCCAAGGTAGCCTCGTCCAATCCAATCGAGGATATTGTCCTTAACTGCTTGATGGTACATCCACCCGTTGGAGTCGAGTGCCTTGTAATTATCTGTATTGACGTAGAACTTGGGCCAAACGCTTATCATGAATCGCCCGTGAAGACGATGAACATCGTCGAGCATCTTCTGCGGATCGGGATAGCGTGAATGGTCGAAATCGTGGCTTCCCCATTGGTTCTCCTCCCAATAACTCCAATCCTGTACGATGTTGTCGATAGGAATTTGACGGTTGCGGAATTCTTGTAGTGTGCTGACAAGTTCTTCTTGTGTCTTGTAGCGCTCACGACTTTGCCAAAAACCTAAAGCCCATTTTGGTAGAATCGGAGCCTTGCCTGTTAAGGTGCGATAGCCACTGATGACTTCGTCCATGTTGTTTCCTGCGATGAAGTAATAGTCCATATCGCGTGACATCTCACTCCAAATGCTCAACTGATTCTGCTCGGCATCTGTTCTTGGAAGTGCAACTCTAAGTCCACAATAGCTTGTGCCACCGTCGGGTTGCCATTCGATCTTCAGATTCACTTTCTGTCCCTGAGTGAGTTTCACGTCGAACTTCCACGCATTTGGGTTCCATGCCGTACGCCATCGTTCGGCAACGACTTCCTTGCCATCCATCAGCACACGGATATATCCTGCATAATACAGGATGAAATGGTAATTGCTGGTTTGTTTTACTTCCAGTGTTCCTTCGTAGGTAACGTTTGCACCTTGAAGCCGTACTCCTTGTGGCAGAAGGGTAATGGTTTCGGAATTCTCGAAGTAGATAGAGTCTTCGTCCCTTGTCACAGTTTGTCCGTTACGTTGTTTGTACGAACCTGTCAGACAACCAGCTTTTCCCTCCTTATTATATATATTGAAGACTTGTCCTAACTGGCAATATTCTTCTGCCTTACCAAAGCGGCAGTATGAATAGGAGTCCCACAGCAGACCGTATCCTTGGTTGCTGATGACAAATGGAGTGGATACTTTCGTGTTGTATTGGAAGAGGTCTTCGTTCTTCCCTTTGTAGTTCATGTCGCCTGATTGATGCTGACCTAATCCGTAGAAGGCTTCGGATGGGGAACTATCGAACACAAGGTGCCAAGAGTATCCATTGAGTGCTGTCTCGGATAAGGGTTGCTGCACCACGCCCAATTCTCGCTCAGGAACTCGGAAAGGTTGGATGCTGGTTCCGTTTTCAGCTTCTCTTAACAAACGTTTGCCATTCTTGTCGAAGAATGTAACATGTCCAGTCGTTTTATCTACAACAGCTTTCAGTTCCTTGGTTTGAAGCGCAACAGAACCGCTTTCTTTGATGATGTTTGTTCGTGGTTTCTTTCCTGAATGGGGCGTGATGATGAGGCTCTGTTTCTCTGGAAACTTATCCTCGGCAGTCGCTCTGACACGAACGATACGGTCCGTAATTGCTTCCAATCGGATGTGACGGATACCATCACTCTTCGAGGGAGTCACTTCTGCCACTTGTGCCTTAACGCTTAGTGGAAGCACCATGAGTAGTATGTAAACGAGCTGTTTCATGCGATATGGTTGTAATTTTGGTTCAAAGGTACAAAATAATTTTCAATTATTTCATTATTTTCGACCGATTTGCAGTATTATTCTTCGTTCCGCTTTAACTTTCGCTCAAAATGCAAGTATTCGGTACTAAAAACAAGCATTCTTCAGCAGCCAAAATCGTCTGTTTTCTCAAGGTGAATTTACTCGTTCAATTTACCTTCCTTTTTTGTTTCCCTTAAGGGGAATTTTTGCAGCCCCTAGGGGTAACAAATTTTTCCCCTAGGGGCCAACACTTGTAACCCCGAGGGATGAACACTTGCAACCCCTAGGGAATATCTATTATTATCTCAGCTTCAATAAGCATTTCTGCCACTATTTTATCATTGCTTTTTTAGCTTGTCTTAAAGAAAAAGTGGAATAATTATCAATTGTCAATTGTCAATTGTCAATTATTTTGTATCTTTGCACCATGAAACAGATTTTGAAAGCAGCTCTTTTCGATTTCGACGGCACTTTGGTCGATACGGAGGGACAATACACACAGTTTTGGGGAAAAATGGCTCGCACATACCGTCCGGACATCCCACGGCTTGAGTATTTGATAAAAGGAACAACCTTGACGCAGATATTCGACCGCTATTTTACCGACCCAGTGTGGCAGGCAGAGATTACAAAAGGTTTGGACGAGTGGGAGGCTCAGATGGATTATCGTCCGCTTCCTGGTGCAGAGGATTTTATTGCCGACTTGCGTCAACACGGAGTGAAGTGTGCTGTTGTGACAAGCTCAAACCAGAAGAAAATGGATAGCGTACAACGTCAATGTCCCAAGTTTCTGGCAATGTTCGACCGTATTTTGACTTCGGAGGACTTTCAACGCTCTAAACCCGATCCCGATTGCTATCTGAAGGCTGCACAGGTGTTTGATGCTGGAGTCGAGGAGTGTGTGGTGTTCGAAGATGCGTTCAATGGATTGCAAGCAGGGATGGCTTCTGGAATCTTCACCATCGGACTTACCACTAACAATTCTGCGGAGGCGATAAAAGACTACTGTCATGCAATAATCCCCGATTTCATCGGTATGAACTACGAGCAATTGATGACTATCATTGCTCAAAAGAGCGCCCCTCTTTCTGAATGAGTACTACTCCTTTGCTCTCCGAAAGTGGTCGAGAGAGGGTAATGGCTTTCACTTTTGATACAAATACTTGCAAATTAGTACTTAGATACATTCTATATCAAAAATAAGTAGTATTTTTGCATGATTTTTGAAATCATCGGAAAAATTGATACATTATTATTAAAACAACAGATAATCAAATCATGAAAACGATCAGATTGAACAAACTATTCGTATTTGCTAGCGCCATTGCTGCTTTTATGTGTTTTGGCCAATCAGCTAATGCACAACAACAACTTCCTGTTAAAGAACGTTTTGTGTCACATTTTGGTGGAAATCCTTATATTCCTCTTTGGGAACATCTGCCTGATGGCGAACCACGCGTTTTTGAAGATCCTGACAACCCAGGTAAACTTCGCGCTTATATTATCGGTTCGCACGATGTGAGAGTTAATAGTTATTGTGGTCCTGATGTACACATGTGGTCAGCACCAGTTGAAGACCTTGCCAGTTGGAGAGACGAAGGTCCGATTTTCACATACTTCATTTCGAACCAGTGGGACGTGATGTATGCCCCTGATTTGGTGTGTGTGAAGGGTAAGGATGGCAAGAAGACCTATTATCTCTATCCTCATAGTCGCGGTTGGGGACGTATCGGAATGGTTGCGAAGAGCGACCGTCCTGATGGTCCGTTCAAGCCAATCAATGCCAACGAGCAGGGCACAGGCTGTCTGCCAGGTAGTGTGATTGACTTCGACCCATCAATTTTCATTGAGGAAATCACGGATAAGAACGATAAAGATTACAATATCGGTTATCGTGCTTATGGATTCTGGGGATTCCAGCATTCAACAGCTGCCGAATTGGACCAGAACACGATGTACTCAGTACGTCCAGGCACTCAGATTCACGATTATTTCATCCCTGCAAGTGCTCGCTACGGTGTTGTTCGCGACCCACAGGGAACAGAATATCCTGCATTGTATAAGGGACAGAATCCTGGAGAGTTCAACTTCTTCGAAGCATCATCAATCCGTAAGGTAGGAAATAAATATGTGATGGTATTCTCTGGCTACTCTGGTCCTGATTATGGCTTAGGTAGCACCAACTCAGCTCTTCGCTATGCGTTTGGCGACTCTCCACTTGGCCCTTGGCGTAGTGGTGGTGTGCTGGTTGACTCTCGTGGTGTTGTTCCTAACAAGGATGGTAGCAAACTGATCACCTCAAACTATGCCCACAATACACATGGTAGCTTGCAGGAAATCAACGGACAATGGTATGTGTTCTATCATCGTCCTCCACGTGGCTTTGGTAACGCTCGTCAGTCAATGGTTGCTCCTGTGAAGATTGAGTGGGACGAAAAGAAGGTGGCAGATGGTGGTAAGCTTGTTATCCGTGCTTACGATCCATACGCACCAGGTGAAGTGTGGACCGCAAAAGCTGCTGACGGTACTGAATATACAGGTGCTGAAGTTACCTCTGAAGGCTTCATGATTTATGGTCTCAACCCATACGCATACTATTCTGCCGGCTATGCTTGCTTCATCAACGATGCTCGTGGTGGCGTTCCTGGTTGGATGCAAGACACATGGGATTGTTGGGACAACCAGATGGACATCACAGGCGTGAACAACGGTGGCGTGATTGGTTACAAATACTTCGGATTTGGCGGTCTTGCTAAAGATAGCAAAGGCGTGAAGGCTTTCGCTGGTGCCAAGAAGGGTAACAAGACAACCATCAACCTCTTCATCACTCCACGTACAGACAACGAATTCAAGATTCACGTGATGCTCGACGGACCATACGCAAACAGCACTTGGAACGGTAAGGAAATTGCTACATTCGAGTTGCCTCTCGCATCCTCTCAGACACCTACGAAGCTCTCAGCTAATGTAGCTTCAGCTGTTGAGGGACTCAAAGGCAAACATGCCATTTATCTTGTGGCTGAAGGACGTGACGGTGAGGCTCTGTTCGATTTCAACGGAATAGGATTCTCATCAAGTAAGGTTACGGTTAATCGTCCTGAAGTTCCTGTCCTGCACATCTCAATCAAGGGTCAGGAGATAGAATTGCCAAAGACACCGGTTCGTTCAACCAACCAAAATGGTATCTGCGACGTTTATCATTATGACGTGAACTACACAGGCGACATTCAGGATCTGAAAGTCACAACTTCTGGTCCGAAGGATGTGAAGACTGAGATTGACATGGATGGTGACAAGTGCACAGTTACAGGTATTTACAAGGGCCTGAAGAAGATATATTCAATCAAGAAATAGTTATTACACTTAATATTAAACCTAAAAAAACAAACAACATGAAAAGTATTCTGAAAACCTTTATGGTTACAGCAGCGATGGCAGCTATGAGTACTGCTGCATTCGCTCAGGGATTCGGTTTCGGTCAGCAAGTTGACGACGGAATCGGTTACAAAGACACTTACAAAGATTATTTCACAATCGGTGTTGCAGTGAACATGCGCAACCTCAGTGCAGAGGATCAAGTAGCGCTTATCAAGCGTAACTTCAACAGTATCACCGCTGAGAACGACATGAAGCCAGGTTCAGTGCACCCACGTCCAGGTGTATGGAACTGGACGAATGCCGACCGCATCGCTAACTTCTGCCGCGAGAATGGCATTAAGCTCCGTGGTCACTGTCTCTGTTGGCACAGCCAGTTCTGCGACTGGATGTTCACCGATGCAAAGGGTAATCCTGTTTCTAAGGAAGTATTCTACGACTCACTTCGCGTTCATATCCACACGGTGATGAACCGCTACAAGGACATTGTGTATGCATGGGACGTAGTGAATGAGGCAATCTCTGATGGTGGAGGCCAGCAGGGTGGTTTCGGTGGCGGCTTCGGAGGTTTCGGACGTCAGCAGCAGCAGCGTCCTGCAACTCCTGAATCAGCTTACGGTTTACCAGCAAGCCATTTCCGTCAGTCACGTCACTATCAGCTCTGTGGCGATGAGTTCATTGCTAAGGCTTTCCAGTTCGCTCGCGAGGCTGATCCAAAGGCTATCCTTATTTATAATGACTACAACGCAGCTAACCCAGATAAGCGCGACCGTATCTACGACATGGTAAAAGCTATGAAGGCTAAAGGTGTGCCAATCGACGGTATCGGTATGCAGGGTCACTATAACATCTATGGTCCAACTCCTGAGAACATCGAGGCTGCTGTAGAGAAGTATTCTACTATCGTTGATCATATCCACATGACTGAGCTTGACATCCGTGCTAACGAAGAAATGGGTGGCCAGTTGCAGTTCAGCCGTGGTGAAGGCAACGTCATCACAGACCAAGTACGCATCATGCAGGAGCACCAGTATGCTGAGTTGTTCAAGATCATGCGTCGTCATAAAGATAAGGTGGACAACGTAACTTTCTGGAACCTTGGTGACCGTGACTCATGGGTAGGTGTGAACAACTATCCACTCCCATTCGACGAGAACTATCGTCCAAAGCGCGTATATCGTGTCATTCGTGACTTCGATCCAAAGTATGATAATGCAGAAATCAAGGAAGACTTCAAGCCTTCATCAACTTGTTATGAGAATCAGGAGTATCCACAGGTTAACTCTCAGGGTTATGGTCGCTTCCGCATCTATGCTCCACAGGCTCGTTCAGTCATCGTTACTCTCGGACTTGGTGGTTCAGGTGGTACAGTTCTGACTAAGGGTGCTGACGGCTATTGGACAGGAACAACTTCACAGCCTATGGTTGAAGGTTTCCACTACTATCACCTCTTGATCGATGGTGGTACATTCAACGACCCAGGTACAGGCAACTACTTCGGTTCTACACGTTGGGAAAGCGGTATTGAAGTACCTGCTCCAGACGAAGACTTCTATGCAGAGAAGGACGTACCGCACGGAAACGTACAGCGCATCCTGTTCCACTCTCCAAGCACTAACACTGAGCGTCGTGCATTCGTTTACACTCCTCCTACATACGACGGAAAGAAGAAGTTCCCTGTACTCTACCTGCAGCATGGTTGGGGTGAGAACGAAACATCTTGGCCAATTCAGGGTCGCGCAAGCCTTATCATGGATAACATGATTGCTTCAGGCAAGTGTGAGCCATTCATCATCGTTATGACATACGGTATGACTAACGGTACTCGTATCGGAGGTCTTGGAGGCTTCAACTACGACGGATTCCAGACAGTTCTTTGCGATGAGTTGGTACCATACGTTGACAGCCACTTCAAGACAATTGCTGATCGCAACCATCGTGCTATGGCAGGTCTGTCAATGGGTGGTATGGAGACTCACACCATCACACTTGCTCGTCCAGAAGTATTCGGCTACTGGGGACTCCTCTCAGGTGGTGTTTACACTCCACAGGAACTGGAGCAGATCGACAAGAAACTTCTGCCTAAGTACATCTTCATCTCTTGTGGTGGTACAGAAGGCCCAGACCGTATCAAGCAGGCAGCTGATGCCCTTAAGGCAGCAGGCTACAAGGCTGACTCACACGTGAGCGACCGCACAGGTCACGAATTCCTCACTTGGCGTCGTGCCCTCTATAACATGGCTCCAAAGCTCTTCAAATAAAGAGAATTTAATAGGTTAAAGGTTATAGGTTATTGAATGCCTATGCCTCAAACCAATGAGCTATACAAATCAATAAAGAATCCGCAGGGAGTTTGCCTTTCTGCGGATTTTCTTTGTTTTTTCACGAAAAAGTTTTGTCGTTTCAAAGAAACGTTGTATATTTGCGGTCGAATAAAGACAAATGGAGTTATGCGGAAGATTGCCTAAAAACTCAAATTATTATAAATTATAGATTAGAAATTCTAAATTATTACCGCCTATGTGCTAAGATAGATACGATGCTATAGCATCAAGGACATATAGGATGAACATCCACTTTTGATTCTTGTATTCCTAAATCGGCAAATTGACAGAATACAATCAAGAACTGAAGTAGATAGTTCACGCCGTCTGGCGTGGGCATTACTCGTTTAAGATTGTAAGGTGTTTGCCGATACCTGGAATACGTAGACGAAGTTATTTGTCCACGTTTTTATTTTTGCAAAATCTTAAACCAAATAGTATATTAGAATGAAAAAACTGACGATATTATTACTAGCTCTTTTTTTTCCACTGTTTTCAATGGCACAGTCTGCAGAGAAAAGCTTTACTAAAGGTAAAGAGTATTATGATAAAAAAGATTATAAGAGTGCCGTTGAATGGTATAAAAAAGCTGCTGAAAAGGGGCATGTTGTTGCTCAAGCGAATCTTGGTTATATGTATGAATATGGGGAAGGTGTTTCACAAGACAACTCCATCGCTTGTGTTTGGTACGAAAAAGCTTCCAAACAGGGTGATTTGAAAGCACAGGAATGTTTAGCTAACTTAAAAGCTAAGATGTCGGATGAATCTGGAATACTTACTCTCGATTCCTCATTTTTTGAACCAATAACTTCAGAAGTGGATTTCTATAAAGGTAAAGAGTGTTATGATAGCAAAGAATATGAGAAAGCAATAGAGTATTTCAGGAAAGCGGCAGAACAAGGAGAACCAAATGCACAATATAATTTAGGTATTATGTATTCACAAGGTTTAGGAGTATCTCAAGATAATACTATTGCATTTAATTGGCTAAGAAAAGCTGCTGTAAATGGGGTTGCTGAGGCACAATTCTACACAGCTCTTTGTTATGAAAAAGGATTAGGGGTGGATATAAATAGTACTCAAACCGTATATTGGTTAAAAAAAGCCGCAGAGCAAGGAGAGCCTCACGCGCAGCTAGCGCTTGGAATCTTATATGCAAAAGGTGAAGGTGTAGGAATTACACAAGATAATATTCAGGCATATAATTGGTTAAAAAAAGCCGCAGAACAAGGTTTGGCTGAAGCACAATACAGTCTTGGAATTTGTTATTCGAAAGGTCAAGGTGTACCCAAAGATTACGCTCAGGCTATCACATGGTATAAAAAAGCTTCTGAGCAAGGTTTGGCTGAGGCACAATACGACCTTGGTGTTTGTTATGCTAATGGCCAAGGAGTTTCAAAAGATTATAAACAGGCTGTCAGTTGGTATAGAAAAGCCGCAGAACAAGGTTTGGCTGAAGCACAATACAACCTTGGAGT
>CACZXN010000059.1 GCA_902785075.1 uncultured Bacteroidales bacterium
GTCAATAATCAATGGTCAAGGTTAAAGGTTAAAGGTTAAAGGTTAAAGGTGTCATACGCCCCCGCCCTAAAGGGCACCCCCTCTATCTTAGAGGGGGAGCTGTGGGTGGGATAGCGAAATAAGCTGCGCCCCTAAGATAGGGGACCGAGCGGAATCGTAGCTCGGTTTGCGACAACGGAAGGTTTATCTTCCCAAAGGAGTGAAACGAAGTGTACTTTCGTCATGAAATGACTGAGGAGTATGAAAAGCACCCTCCTAATTTGGGATACTGCTTCTGCTGGCAATGCTATATCCCTAAACTTTTTCACTATATTTAACTCCTTCGAAGCCAAAAATATGCCTCGGAATGAAAAATAAATGATATTTTTTTTGCTGTTCGCTCAACTATTGTTATCTTTGCAAAGCAAAACATCATTATGTCATGAAACAATTATTTCTCACCTCAGTCTTTGCCTTGATGGTATCCGTAGGCACCTATGCCCAGAAAACAGTTGTTTGGGAGAAACCAGTCGTTGGATATTCTCAGTACAACTATTTTGAGATTCAGAAAGTTGAATTGGCGAAGGACAGGACTTCGCTCTACATGTCCGTCACTTACCCGTCAGATGCATGGTTCCGTTTCTCGCCTCAAAGCTATATTGAGGCAGACGGGAAACGCTATGGCATCACAGGGAGTGACAGCATCGAATTGGGCAAAGAGGAATACACCTCACCTCAAACCATGAGGAAAGAGTTTGTACTTCACTTTAAGCCGATACCTCAGAAGACGAAGATTTTCGACATGCTGGAAAGCACGCAGAAAGGCGATTTCACTTTCTTCTACATTCATCCTGATGACTATCAGCTGCCTGAGACGCCTGTGCCTGAAGATTTCCGTGCCGACGATTCTGAAGACGATGTGTTGCCGAAAAAAGTGTTCAGCGAGGAACCTGCAGTTGTCCATTTCAAGGCGCTGAACTATAAGAAAGGTATGGATGCCCAGATTCGAACAGTATTTTTTGACATCACCAATCCAAATTCCTATAATGATTACTATTTCAATTTGGATGATGAAGGCTGTGCCGATTTCAGTTGGAAGGTGTATTACCCCACACGTATGCAGTTTGAAATTCCATCCGCAGAGGGGTCATCTTTTGCCATTCTTATAGCTGCTCCAGGTAAAGAGGTCACCGTCTTGCTGGACATGTTGCGTGATGACCATTATCCAAACTCGAAAGTAGTCGCTTACAAAGGCTATATGGCCAAGTGGATGAATGGCGAGTATGTGAAAAAGGTTTTGCATCGTATGGGAGACAGAGTTTTGCCCAGTTTTCCCGACTCATACGAGCAGTATAAAACCGTCGACGAACTTGCAATACTCCACGATTCCCTAATGCTTGCCTTCGATCAAAGTTTTGCTAGTGTACAGGAATTCCCCAATGTTGCAAAACGGATGTATTTGAATTGGGAACTAGACTTTTTCAGCGAGGTGGCAGACGAGTGTTCTTCACTATTCAACACGCAGGAGTTCCGCGACTATATCTATCGTACACGCCCCAAATGTTTCTATGGAGACTATTTGCAGAATGATTTCAGCCTCAGAAAATATGTATCTCTTTTTGTCAACACAAAGGAAAAAGGGCATGGTCCCGACCTACTTCGATTCATCAATGCGATGTCAGAACTGAACAGCGGCATTGTCAAACCCAAACCGCTGCTTGATGATCCCAACCTCTCACGGCTTTACGACCAGAAACGGCAGGAACTGACCGCAAAAATAAACCTACAAAAAGAAGGACTGACAGAGAATATCCACTATTTGGAACTAGCAGAAGTGGCACCAGAGAACACGCTTCAGTTCCTGCTCGACCGCTACAAAGGCAAGACCGTCTTTATCGACCTATGGGCAACCTGGTGTGTACCATGCATCCAAGGACAGAAAGCAATGGAACCCGTGAAGCAGGAATTGAAGGATAAGGACATCGTGTATCTCAATATCACATATTCCACCTCTCCGTTCGACGATTGGAAAGAGATGGTGAAGACCATCCCTGGCGAGCACTACTATCTCTCGCCACAGCAATTCAAGGCATTAGGAGACCTCTATCAGTCGGGAGGTTCTATTCCCACCTACGCCATCTATAACCCCAAAGGTGAACTTGTATACAAATGTGTCGGGTTCGGAGGGGTCGAACCGCTGAAGGAAGGGCTGATGAAAGCTACTTTAAGGTAATCATGAGGTAAGGGGGAGTAGCTAAGAGCTAAGAGCTATGTATTGGTATCATCATCAGATAGCAGAAATGGGGATAAATAGGTGTGTGGTTTTTCTCCTTTGAGAAAAAATCAGGCTTTTATTTGGTAGATAGAAATAAAAGATGTATCTTTGCATCCTAAAACTTACGCGCACGCTTGTGCGCGATATGAACTATGGAATAAATTTAAGACAATAATATGGAAAGAACTTGGAGATGGTTTGGCAAGAAGGATAAGATTACGCTTGCCATGTTGAGACAAATAGGCGTTGAGGGTATCGTCACAGCCTTGCACGATGTGCCCCTTGGCGAAGTATGGACACGTGAGAAGATTCACGACCTGCGCGAGTATATCGAGAGCTACGGTATGCGCTGGAGCGTAGTGGAGAGCCTTCCTGTCGTTGAGACCATCAAGTACGGAGGTCCTGATCGTGACCACCAGATCGAGGTCTATAAGCAGTCGCTGCGCAACCTCGCAGCAGAGGGCATCCACTGCATCTGCTACAACTTCATGCCTGTATTGGATTGGGCTCGCACGGATCTGCTGCATACGAACCCTAACGGCTCGACGAACCTCTACTTCAACTATGCTGAGTTTGCCTATTTTGATATCTATATCCTGAAGCGTCCAGGTGCTCGCGAGGAATGGAGCAAGTTCGAGTTCCCTGCTGGCTGGGGCGAAGGCAGAAGTGTGTTGGCTGAAGCTGAAGAGCTTGCCAAGACGATGACTCCGGAGAAGGAGCATCAGCTGGTAGAGACCATCATCATCAAGACACAGGGCTTCGTGAGCGGCAACTTCAGCGAGAACGACGAGGCACCTATCCAGAAGTTCCGCGATTTCCTCGACCTGTACAAGGGTATCGACAAGGCTCAGTTGCGCCAGAATATGAAGTACTTCCTCGAGGCTATCATGCCTGTATGCGAGGAGTGCAACATGAACATGTGTGTTCACCCCGACGACCCACCAATCGAAGTGCTGGGGCTGCCACGTATCGTTCGTACAGAGGAAGACATCCAGTGGTTCCTCGATGCCGTGCCTAACAAGCATAACGGACTGACATTCTGTGCTGGTTCGCTGAGTGCAGGTGCTTACAACGACGTAGTAGAGATGGCAAAGAAGTTTGCATCGCGCACCCATTTCGTTCATCTGCGCTCATGCCACATCTTCCCTAACGGAGACTTCACAGAGGCCAGCCATCTGGGTGGACGTGCTGATATCGTAGAACTGTGCCGCATCTTCGAAAAGGAGAATCCACAACTGCCGATGCGTGTGGATCACGGAATGACGTTCACGGACGAACCAGGCGGCATTATGGACGAAAGCAGTCACGGCCATAATGCAGGTTATACCTTGCTGGGACGTATGTTCGCTATGGGACAGGTGCAAGGCATTCTGGCTACAGTGGACAGAGAACTGGGCATTGAATACAAACAACCGGGATTCTTTGATTAAAGAGGTAATAACAATATTACGGTATAACGGAATGACGGAATGACGGTATAACGGAACAACAAAAAACGAGGAAAAAAAATGAAACTGAATGATATATTTAGCGGTCAGCTGAATGCCGCAGAGTGGGAGCAGAAGGGTTATGAGCTTCCAAAGTTTGACATCAAGGCAGTACGCGAAAAGACTGCGAAGGAACCAACATGGGTACATTTCGGAGGTGGAAACATCTTCCGTGCTTTCCCAGCAGCCATCCTCAACGATGCGTTGAACACAGGGAAATATGATCGTGGTGTGATTGTGGCAGAGACCTTCGATTTCGAAGTCATCGACAAGGCATACGCCCCATATAACAACCTATCGCTGTGTGTGAACCTATGCTCTGACGGGTCAATCGAGAAGAAGGTTATCGCCTCTGTTACTGAAGCATTGAAGGCTGACCCTCAGTTCGAGGATTGGAACCGACTGGTGGAAATCTTCAAGAACCCATCACTCCAGATGATTTCGTTCACCATCACGGAGAAAGGCTACACATTCAACGAGACCGACCTGGCTCGCGGCATGAAACCCGTATTTGCTATGGGTAAGGTCACAGCCCTGCTTTATGAACGTTTCAAGGCAGGCGAACTGCCTCTCACGGTTCAGAGTATGGACAACTGCTCGCACAACGGCGACAAGGTGAAAGCGGGTGTGATGGCCTATGCTGAGCGTTGGGTGAAAGACGGATTGGTGCCTGAGGCATTCCTGGCATACCTGAAGGACGAAAAGAAAGTGACCTTCCCTTGGTCGATGATTGACAAGATTACGCCTCGACCACATGTAAAAGTGAAGGAGATGCTCGCAGCCGATGGCTTTGAAGACAACGACTATATCGAGACAGAGAAACATACCTTCACAGCTCCTTTCGTGAATGCAGAAGAAGTGCAGTATCTCGTCATCGAGGACAACTATACCAACGGACGTCCCCCACTCGACTTAGGCGGAGCACTCTATACTACACGCGATACCGTTGACAAGGTAGAAACCATGAAGGTGACTACCTGTCTGAATCCGCTCCACACAGCAATGGCGATCTACGGCTGCATGCTCGGCTACACCCTTATCTCAGCAGAGATGGCCGACGAGGATCTGCGCCCATTCATTCAGAAGATTGGTTATATGGAAGCAATGCCAGTAGTAGTAGATCCAGGTGTATTGAACCCATACGAATTTATCGGTGCGGTCATCAATCGTCGTTTGCCCAACCCCTTCATGCCCGATGCTCCACAACGTATAGCTTGTGACACCAGTCAGAAGTTGCCTATCCGTTTTGGCGAGACATTGAAGAAGTATGTGGCTCGTGGATTGGACAAGTCGAACCTTGTACTCATACCGCTCACCCTTGCAGGCTATGCCCGTTATCTGAAAGGCGTGAAGGACGACGGCACCCCATTCGAATGTTCTCCAGACCCAATGCTTGAGGAACTGCAAGCCATCGTAGCTCCATTGGAAATCGGAAAGACAGATCAGGACTGGAGTCCGCTGAAGAAGTTGTACTCACGCAAGGATGTCTTTGCCCTCGACCTCTACGAAGCAGGTCTTGGCGATCAGATAGAAGGAATGGTAAAAGAGTTGTTCGCAGGTCCTGGAGCAGTCCGCAAAACCCTTCATAAGTATGTATCTGCAAGATAAAAGAAATATCGAAAAATGAAAACATGTAAAAGTGTATTAGGAATCGCACTCGTGTGCTTCTTGATGTGTTCATGTGACACCTCGCTACAAAGAAAACACTTGGTCGGAAAATGGAAACAGGTGAATATCGAAAGCCGCATCGCTGACGGAGAACCAGAGGAAATAAACGAAACAGCCATCTGGACCTTCATGAACGACTCTACCTACACCATTGAAGACGAAGAACAGACAGAGACAGGTCGATGGGCATTGGAAGACAGCGTGCTGACTTTGCGAGCAATCACCGAAGACGATAGTCTGGAAAGCAGCTACGAAATCATCCTCTGTCAGAACGACTCGCTTGTCCACAGTTCGGAAGTAGAGTCGGACTATGGTATCATAACAGAAACAACGACATTAATCAAAAACGAATGATAGCAGACATTATCAGTCCACAAATGCCGCAATACGCCACCTTTCAAGACTGGCTGCAAGATACGAGTTACATTGAGATGATCATTAAAGGTCTGCTCATTGGTATCATCGCATCTGCCCCTATGGGACCAGTCGGCATACTTTGCATTCAGCGCACCCTCAACAAAGGGCGTTGGGAAGGGTTTGCGACAGGTGTCGGGGCTTCTTTGTCGGACATCATCTATGCCATCATTACAGGTTTCGGACTAAAATTCGTTATTGATATCATTGAAGACCCTGTGATTGCTTTGTGGTTAAAGACAATTGGTGGTTTGCTACTCTTCCTCTTCGGCATCTATACATTTATGTCGAAACCCAAAGAGACGGTGAAAGCCGTGAAACGCAATAAAGGAACCCTGTTGCAGAACTTCCTGACAGGATTTGCCGTAACGGTGTCGAACCCACTGATTATCTTCCTGTTTGTTGCCACTTTCGCCATGTTCACCTTTATCATCGTGGAGAATTTCATCGCCCAAATCATCGGCTACATATTCATTGTAGTAGGAGCAATGCTATGGTGGTATGTGCTGACGTGGCTGGTGGACAAAGTACGCAACAACTACAACATGCGTATCATCTGGATTATCAACAAAACCATCGGTATAGCTGTGATGATAGGTGCAGTCCTTATGATACTATACACCATTACCGGTCACTCTATCGACTTGAGTGATTTCAGATTTCCATTCAACAATTAAGTATGAACGAACAAGAGATACAAAAACGCAGAACCTTTGCCATCATCAGCCACCCAGATGCAGGAAAGACTACTCTGACAGAAAAGCTGTTGCTGTTTGGTGGACAGATTCAGGTGGCAGGAGCTGTGAAATCAAATAAAATCAAGAAGACCGCCACCTCGGACTGGATGGACATAGAGAAACAACGTGGAATCTCTGTCTCAACGTCTGTGATGGAGTTCGACTACAGAGACTACAAGGTCAATATTCTTGATACCCCAGGCCACCAAGACTTCTGCGAAGACACCTTCCGCACACTGACCGCTGTAGATTGTGCTATCATCGTCATCGATGGAGCCAAAGGTGTGGAAGCACAGACACGCAAACTGATGACGGTATGTCGTATGCGCAAGACACCCGTCATTGTGTTCATCAACAAAATGGACCGCGAAGGTCGCGACCCATTCGATTTGCTTGACGAAGTGGAGGCAGAGTTGCAAATCAAGGTACGTCCGCTCTCATGGCCTATCAATCAAGGACAACGGTTCAAGGGAGTATATAACATCTATGAGCAGAATCTCAACCTCTTTACACCCAACAAGCAAGTGGTGACAGAAAAGGTAGAAGTGGATATCAACACTTCTGCACTTGATGAATTTGTAGGAGAAAGCGATGCGACAAAACTACGCGAAGACCTCGACCTCATTGAGGGTGTCTATCCAGAATTTGACGTGAACACTTATCTAAGTGGAGAGGTTGCCCCAGTATTCTTTGGTTCTGCTCTGAATAACTTTGGAGTGCAGGAGTTGCTGGATTGTTTCGTAGAAATTGCTCCAAGTCCTCGTCCTACGCAGGCGGAAGAACGATTGGTGGAACCTACTGAGCCAAAGTTCACAGGCTTTATCTTCAAGATTACAGCCAATATCGACCCCAACCATCGCTCATGTACCGCATTCTGCAAGGTATGCTCAGGAAAGTTTGTCAGAAACGCACCTTACCAACATATCCGTCAGGGAAAGACCGTTCGTTTCTCCTCCCCTACCCAGTTTATGGCGCAGAAGAAGAGCACCATTGAGGAAGCATATCCAGGTGATATAGTTGGATTGCCCGATAATGGTATCTTCAAGATTGGAGACACACTCACAGAAGGCGAGCAATTGCATTTCAAGGGACTTCCTAGTTTCTCGCCTGAGATGTTCAAATATATCGAGAATGCTGACCCAATGAAAACCAAACAGTTGGCAAAAGGCATCGATCAGTTGATGGACGAAGGAGTTGCACAGATGTTTATCAACCAATTCAATGGACGCAAACTCATTGGCACGGTAGGACAACTGCAATTTGAAGTCATTCAGTATCGATTGGAGAACGAGTACAACGCACAATGTCGTTGGGAGCCAGTCAGTCTGTATAAAGCATGTTGGATTGAGAGTGATGACGATGTAGAACTGGAAGCGTTCAAAAAACGAAAATACCAGTATATGGCGAAGGATAGAGATGGACGCGATGTATTCCTTGCCGATTCGAACTATGTGCTCCAGATGGCACAGCAGGATTTCAAGCATATCAAGTTCCATTTCACAAGCGAATTTTGAGAATCACGAGGTTAAGGCAATAAAAGGACATGTTACAAGACGAAATAAAGAAAGCAGTAGAAGTGATGCGACAGGGGGGAGTCATCCTCTACCCGACGGACACAGTGTGGGGTATCGGGTGCGATGCTACCAATCCTGAGGCAGTAAAGCGTGTTTACGAAATCAAAAGACGTGACGACAGTAAGGCCTTGATTTGTTTGGTCGATAGCGATGCACGCCTGTCAAGATATGTACGCAATGTGGCAGATGTCACATGGGACATGATTGAGATGGCCGAAAAGCCTCTCACCATCATCTTTGATCAAGCCGTAGGACTGGCACCCAATCTGCTGGCAGAAGACGGTAGTGTCGGTATGAGAATCACTAAAGAAGAATTCTCAAAGGAACTATGTTTTAGATTCCAGAAGCCCATTGTGTCAACCAGTGCTAACATAAGTGGCGAACCCACAGCGCAAACATTCGAAGAAATCTCAGACGATATCAAGAACGCAGTTGACTATGTAGTGAAGTACAATCGTCAATGTAAGGAAAAACACAAACCGTCGAGCATCATTAAGATTGACGCAAGCGGCAAGTTCCAGATTATCAGAGAATAAGTTTACATTCGGCATAGAGACATGAAGTATTCATTCATCAGACGAGAAGCAAACATCATCCACAACATCACAGAGTGGATTAAAGGCGATCATACCAATCACCAGATTGTGTTGATGCTCAGTCTGATTGTGGGTCTGTGCTCAGGACTGGCAGCATTCATCCTAAAGTATTTAGTTGAGGAAATCAAGCATCTGCTTACGAACCAATTCAACCTTTCAGAAACGAATGGATTGTACATGCTCTACCCAGCCATAGGTATCCTGATTACTGCCCTGTTTGTGAAATATATCGTAAAAGACGATATCAGTCATGGAGTTACAAAGATTCTCTATGCAATTTCAAGAAAACGAGCACGCATAAAGGGTCACAACCGTTGGACGAGTATCGTAGCCAGTTCTATCACGATCGGATTTGGAGGATCGGTTGGAGCAGAGGCCCCTATCGTGCTGACAGGTTCAGCCTTCGGTTCTAATTTAGGAAAACGATTCAACCTGCCCCAAAACACAGTGATGTTGCTCGTTGGTTGTGGAGCAGCAGGAGCCGTAGCAGCCATCTTCAAAGCTCCGATTGCGGGTGTGATGTTTGTGTTGGAAGTACTGATGCTCGACCTGAATATGGCCTCCTTGCTTCCTTTACTTGTCACATGCCTCACCTCCGTCTGTGTTTCCTATGCATTATATGGTACAGGATCAATGTTCGAGTTCAACCTCGACAAAGAATTCAGCATTGATATCATCCCTGGATGTATCTTGCTTGGAGTAATCTGTGGAATCATTTCTCTATATTTCACACGTGCGATGAACTGGTTTGAGGGCATCTTTGGAAAGTTGGCTAAACCATGGAAGAAATTCCTTGTAGGAGCTATTGTTTTAGGTGTACTCATCTATTTCTTCCCCGCCATGTATGGTGAAGGCTACGATGTGATTTCCCAGCTTATAAACAACGCTCACCCTGATACCATCATGCACAACACCCTCTTCTATGGTAGTCAAGACACCTTGTTGATTTACCTTGGACTTGTGTTGCTATTAAAGGTATTTGCAACGACTGCTACCAACGGAGCAGGAGGATGTGGTGGAGTATTTGCTCCTTCATTGTTCCTCGGATGTATCGCAGGATTCATCTTCGCAAACATCTGGGATCAAAGCTTAGGATTACATTTAGGTAACAGTGGATTCCTATCCTCAAAAAACTGTGCCTTATACGGTATGGCGGGACTGATGTCGGGTGTCATGCACGCACCACTTACGGGTATCTTCCTCATTGCGGAATTGACAGGAGGATACGAATTATTTGTTCCACTGATGATTGTGTCCGTAGCTTCGTTCCTCACCATCAATACATTCGAGCCTCATAGCATTTATGCCATGCGACTGGCTCGCAAAGGTGAGTTGATTACCCACGACAAAGACAAAGCGATTCTGACCATCATCAACCTTGAATCGCAGATAGAGACCGACTACAAACAATTTTCACCTGATATGGATCTTGGGAAAATGGTCTCTGTCATTTCAAAAGCACATCGGAATATTTTCCCTGTAACAGACAGAAACGGAAAGTTCCTGGGAGTTGTCACACTCGACTCTGTCAGGAAGTATATTTTCAGGCCTGAGTTGTATCACCAATTTACAGTTACTTCTTTCATGAAAGACCCTCCGGCATTGCTGAACACCAATGATACGCTTAAGATAGCCACAGAGAAGTTTGACGAGACTCAAGCTTGGAATCTTCCTGTGGTGAACGAAGACAATCAATTCGTTGGGTTTATCTCTCGTTCGGGGTTGTTTAATTCATATCGAGAGGTTCTGGTGAGTTTCTCTGCGGAATAAACTCAGCACCTTTATAATAATATATAAGGAGTATGAACAAAGAAGATTTGAGAATCGTATATATGGGAACTCCCGATTTTGCGGTCGAGAGTTTGAGGTGTCTTGTAGAAGGAGGTTACAACATCGTTGGAGTCATAACAATGCCCGACAAGCCAATCGGGCGACACGGAAGTGTGCTTCAACCCAGCCCTGTAAAGCAGTATGCAATGGAACAAGGACTGAAGGTTTTGCAGCCAGAAAAACTCAAAGACGAAACTTTCATCGAAGAACTACGTTCCTTGAAAGCCGACCTTCAAATCGTGGTTGCATTCCGAATGCTGCCAGAAGTCGTATGGAGTATGCCACCAATGGGTACATTTAATCTCCATGCGTCACTTCTGCCACAATACAGAGGAGCTGCTCCTCTCAACTGGGCAATTATCAACGGAGAAACGGAAACAGGTATTACAACCTTCTTCCTGAAACACGAAATCGACACAGGAAAGGTGATTCAACAAGTAAGGGTTCCGATTGAAGAAACTGATAACGTGGGTATCATCCACGATAAATTAATGCTTCTTGGAGGAAAACTCGTCACAGAAACCGTCGATAATATCTTAGCAGGCACAATCAATCCAATAGAACAAAGTGTTTTAGAAGATGATGCCAGTCAGTTGAAACCTGCTCCCAAGATATTCCGCGAAACCTGCCAGATTAACTGGTTAGAGAAAAACACAAAACAAGTTTATGATTTCATCCGAGGACTCAGTCCCTACCCTGCAGCTTGGACCACACTACAATCTCCTAATGGAAAAGCCCAAGAAGTTAAGATATACGAAGCTGCAAAGGAACAGCCTGCAAATGATTGTATTGCAATCGGAGAAATAGTCTCTGACGGTAAAAACTACCTAAAGGTCAAGACATCAGACGGCTACATTGACATTAAAACCCTACAGCTGTCAGGCAAGAAACGAATGGCAGTTAGCGAGTTCTTACGAGGGTTTAAATACGAAAAAGGGATGAGAATGTGTTAAAAATAACAGGAATTAAGCATTTTTTCATGATTTTTCTTGCATATTTGCTAAATCTTCTGTTATTTTGCAATCCAAATCGGAAACTTTCATACATTACGAACATTTAAAAACATTATTGCCTATAGAAGAAACATTACGCTAATTAACAACGTCAGTCATTGCAGCGTTGACTTCGACGAATGATGAGACTGACCCTAAACTGAGCATAATGAATAATTTGAAAATGCTTACCGATGAGGTTTTGGTAAGACTATATGTAGAAGGCAATAACGAAGCGTTCAACGTTTTGTTGGATCGTTATGAAAGTAAAGTTTTCACATACATCAATTATATCGTTCGCAACAGAGAGGTAGCGGAAGACTTGTTCCAAGATACCTTTATGCGAGTTGTCTCCACTTTGAAAGGCGGCAAATATTCAGAGCAACAAAAATTCAGTGCGTGGCTCATGCGTATTACTCACAACATTCTGGTTGACTATTTCCGTCATCTAAAGAATGAGAAGAACATCTCAAACGACGAAACAGAAATCGACCTGTTCAACGACATTAAGCTTGCGGATGAAAATAACGTTGAGACTCAGATGATACAATCGCAGAATCTCAACGGAGTAGAGAAAATTATCAAAATGCTACCACAAAACCAACAAGAGATTATCAATATGCGCTACTATCTGGATATGAGTTTCAAGGAAATAGCTGCATTGCTCAATTGTAGCATCAACACTGCCTTGGGTAGAACTCGATATGCGCTAATCAATCTAAGGAAACTGGCTGCAGAGCACAATGTCAGCCTTGCTTCTTAAGAATATATTTTTTGTTACCCTTAAGGGAAATTATTGTTACCCTTAAGGGAAAATTTTGTTACCCCTAGGGGCTACAAATTTTAATATTGGCAAGGATGCCTATTTCCAATCTGCTACTAAAGAATAGCTACATCGATTTTTCACACTGATTTTTTACGCATTATCGTATATTTAGAGCAATCTTTTGTGCTATTTTTACCGAAAAATGCAATTATTATCAAAAAAAACAACATTTACGAGAACAACGAATCGAAAAACGTCGTAACTTTGCACCGGTTTTAGAAAGCAAATGATTGTTTAACAATTTAAATTACAAAAAAAATGAAGAAGCTTTTAGTTGCATTCGTTGCAGTTGTTGCTGTTTCTTTCGCATCTTGCGTTAACGGTAACACTAAGGCAGAGAATCAGGACAGCGCTGTTGCTGAACCAGTTGTTGAAGAAGTAGTAGAAGATACTGCTGCTGCTGACACTACTGCTGCTGACACTACTGCAGTTGTTGCTGAATAATTAGCCGCACAACGAATCGCATTAGGTAGTACACCTAAATGAGAGAATTGAAACCTGGAGACTATGTCAACAGGTTTTTTGTTTTCCAAAAACTCCACAAAAGCCATTCTAGTCTCCAAAAAAAGAACCAACCTATGTCATCCATCTACGTCCATATTCCTTTTTGCAAAACCCGCTGCATTTATTGCGACTTTTTCTCCACCACCCTATTAGGGTTACGTGAGCAATATGTTGACGCTGTATGCAAAGAGATTGAGCAAACCGATAAGTATTTGGATGGCGACCAAATACATTCAATCTATTTCGGAGGAGGAACCCCATCTCAACTCACACCAACCCAAATCGGTCGTATATTGGACACCATACAGACCTATCATCCCATCGATCCAAACTGCGAAACGACGATAGAACTCAATCCCGATGATGTGACTGGAGATTATGTATCAAAACTCCGCTTGCTACCCATCAATCGCATCAGTCTCGGAATTCAGAGTTTTCACGACAGCATCTTACAATTCATTCATCGTCGACACTCCTCACAACAAGCAATTAACACAGTACGATTATTACAAGATAACGGCTTCAACAACATAAGTGTCGACCTGATGTTTGGCTTTCCTGACGAAACCCTTGAAAATTGGAAAGAGGATATCGAGCAGGCACTTCAACTGAACATTCAGCACATATCAGCCTACTCGCTGATGTACGAAGAAGGAACGGAACTCTATCGAATGCTCATGAGCCAGCAAATACATGAAATAGACGAAGAACTCTCGCGTAACATGTACCAAATCCTCATGGAGCGACTGAGCGATGCAGGATTCGACCACTACGAAATCTCCAACTTCGCAAAACCCAACTATTATTCACGCCACAACTCCAGTTATTGGAACAACACCAAATACCTCGGAATAGGAGCTGGAGCGCATTCCTATAATAGAATCAGCCGACAATCCAACATTTCAGACCTCAAGGCATATATCGACGGAATCAATCTCGGTAAGCCAAAACGCGAAAAGGAAACTTTGACTGTCGAACAACGTTATAACGAAACGGTAATGACTCGTTTACGCACCAGCAAAGGACTGAATACAGATGAAATCAAGGAACTATTCGGAAATGAGTATTATCATCACCTCATGACGGCAGCCACACCTTATTATAATTTAGGATTGTTAAAAAACAATGACGGAAACCTATCATTAACCCAAAAAGGAATCTATATTTCGAACGATATCATATCATCTTTGTTCATCTGACCATTAACGCAGAAACACCCGCTTTTCAGCCTTCATTTCATTACATTTTACCGCTAAGCGACCTTATTATTAATAAAAAATTGACATTATTCGAAAAAAAACAATGTCAGTTCATTTTTTTTCCGTAACTTGCAGCTCCAAATTTGGAACGACCTCAAAAAAAAGACATAAACCTATCAAAGATAACTAACAATATTAATATTTACAGACATGAAAGTTTATTCAACTAACGAAATCAAAAACATTACCATCTTGGGTAATGACGGTGCAGGTAAGACTACCTTGACCGAAACCTTACTATTCGAAGCAGGTGTGATCAGTCGCCGCGGACGTATCTCACAGAAGAACACCGTGAGCGACTATTTTCCAGTAGAACAAGAATACGGCTACAGTGTATTCTCAACAGTATTCCACACAGAGTGGAACGGTAAGAAACTCAATTTCATCGATTGCCCAGGAGCAGACGACTTTGCTGGTGCAGCAATGGCAGCCCTTTCCGTTACTGACACAGCTGTATTGCTCCTTAACGGTGCTGCAGGAGTGGAAGTGGGAACACAAAACCATTTCCGTTACACAGAGAAGCTTGGAAAGCCTTGTATCTTCCTCATCAACCAACTCGACCATGAGAAGTGTGACTACCACAGCTGCGTAGAACAACTTCAAGACCTTTACGGAAGTAAAGTCGTTCAGGTTCAGTATCCTCTAAACGAAGGTCCTAACTTCAATTCATTCATCGATGTACTGCTCATGAAGAAGTACTCATGGAAACCAGAAGGTGGCGCTCCAACGATTGAAGACATCCCTGCAGAAGAGATGGATAAAGCACAAGAACTTCATCGTCAGTTGATTGAGGCAGCTGCTGAGAACGACGAAAGCCTCATGGAGAAATTCTTCGAAAGCGAGGAACTCACTGAGGACGAATGCCGTGAAGGAATCCGCAAGGGATTGGCAAGCCGCAGCATCTTCCCTGTTTTCTGTGTTTGTGCAGTGAAAGACATGGGCGTTCGCCGCATGATGGAATTCCTCGGAAACGTAGTTCCATTCGTCAACGAAATGCCTCCTGTAGAAGCAACCAACGGAACAATAGTAAAACCAGATGTAAACGGTCCAACTGCACTCTATTTCTTCAAGACTGCTAACGAACCACATATCGGTGGTGTACAATACTTCAAGGTGCTCAGTGGTAAGGTTCACGAAGGTGACGACCTCACCAACTCAGATCGTGGTAGCAAAGAGCGTCTTGCCCAGCTGTTTGTCTGTGCAGGTCCTAACCGTACTAAGGTAGAAGAACTCGTTGCTGGCGATATAGGTTGTACAACCAAGCTGAAAGACGTACGTACAGGCAACACACTTGTTGGAAAGGACTGCGATTGGAAATTCGACCTCGTGAAATATCCAGAACCTAAGTACATCCGCGCTATCAAGGCTGAAAGCGAGTCTGACACTGAAAAAATGATTGCTGCAATCCAGAAGATGGCTCAGGAAGATCCAACATGGGTTATCGAACAGAGCAAGGAATTGAAACAGACCCTGATCAAAGGTCAGGGAGAGTTCCATCTCCGTACCCTAAAATGGCGTTTGGAAAACAACGAGAAGATCAAGATCAACTACGGTGAGCAAAAGATTCCATATCGTGAAACTATTACAAAGGCAGCACGTGCCGACTATCGCCACAAGAAGCAGTCAGGTGGTGCTGGACAGTTTGGAGAAGTACACCTTATCGTAGAACCTTACGCAGAAGGTATGCCTGAACCAACAATGTATAAGTTCAACGGTCAGGAATACAAGATGACTATCAAGAGTAAGGAAGAAATCGACCTCGAGTGGGGTGGAAAATTTGTCTTCTACAACTCTGTTGTCGGAGGTGCTATCGATACACGTTTCTTACCAGCAATCCAGAAAGGTATCATGAGTCGTTTGGAACAAGGACCTCTTACTGGTAGCTACG
>CACZXN010000060.1 GCA_902785075.1 uncultured Bacteroidales bacterium
TCACTCACAAAGACGGAGTGTCTGTACATCGCTACGAAGTTCAACGACGAGGCACATGCTAAGTTGGTGCTGCGTTGTGATGAGTTGGAACGTCATGGCGTCTTTTCGTCGATGAAATGGGGGAAAATAACGGAAATACACAAAAATTAGTACATAATAATGTAGTAAATGCATCACATTAACGTATTGTATATTTTGCATTAATTTACAGATTCCTCAACTGTTAACACACTCCTCCAGAGTAGTTTCAAGGTTCAAGAACCCCGTAGGGGTGACAGAACAAAGGATAGGGTGTCAACCCTATCGTAACGACAAACCCACCACCCCATAGCGCTGTAAGTGCGACATAATATTTCGCCCCGTCGGGGCTGACTCTCATGACGCACATATACGTGCGTGTATTCATTTTTATTTAATACAAAACAAAAAGAAAAGATTATGGAAATGATTCAAACATTTCATCATCAGATGTTCGGTGAAATCCGAACAATGACAAATGAGAAGGGTGAGGTTTTCTTTGTGGGCAAGGATGTGGCACAAGCATTGGGGTATAACAATCCTTTAAAAGCCATTCGTGATCATGTGGACGAAGATGACAAAGGGGTGAACGTTTCGTTCACCCCTGGAGGCAAACAAAAAACCACCATCATCAACGAGTCTGGTCTTTACTCTCTCATCCTCTGATCGAAGTTGCCTCAGGCCAAGGCTTTCAAGCACTGGGTGAAATACTGCGTGGGGGTCAAAAAGTATATAATTACCTTGATTTATTCTACAAACTGATAGCATCCGGCATCGGGTTTGTCTGTAGGACGTGGGATGCCTCGTAGGTCGTATTTGCATGGCTCTGGAACGAGCGTGCCGTCGCCTAACTGACGTGCTGTTGAGAGTGTGTCGAGTTGGAAATCGTAGAGATAGATGTCGGTATCGACCAATCGGAACTGGGTGGCTCGATTGACAGGTCGCTCTTCTTCCTTCAAATCGCTGATGTCCTTCAGCCTTGGTTCGAAGCGGCAGTTGGGGAAGTTGACTGACTCTTCATCGGTAATGACTGTGTTGATGAGCGAATTGACGAATCGATAGTTGAATGTCGCATCACTATCTTCCATACGGCTTCCAAACAGTTCGTCATCTGCATAGCCCGTAATGATACTGTTGGTGAATTCAATCAGATGGAGAGGATAGACCACGTTGTCCATATTGTTGGTGAACAGGAGTGCTGCACCATGTTCTGCATTCCAAGGATAGAACTGAGCGACAGTACAATGATAGAATCGTGTGGTTCCACCCACAACTGTGACGCAGTTATTTCCTGCATTACTGATTTGAGAATTAAAGAATTGTGCTTTCGTTCGTTGTAGGAATATCGCATCTCCGACTACGTTGTGTACGATGCAGTTTGTCATTGTATATTTGGGCAATTCATCCTCGTCGTAGTCCGTCAGAAGGTTCTTGTCTTTCTCGTTCCTCGCGATAATTCCATAATTTCCACTATGGATGTCACAGTAATTGAACACGTTGTTGTGACTCTCAGGATAGAGCGTGATGCCTTCCCATTGCCCGTCTAAGCGGTCGTATGGCAGGTAGGGGAATAGCTTGTCGGTTCGGTCGCCTCGCATGATGATGGGTTGCTCAAGCGAACCGTTGCAGACGAGTGTTCCATATACTTTGAGGCCTGCTCCCTTATGGAAACAGAGCGTGGAACCCGGTTGAATGGTAAGTGAAGCCCCAGCAGCAACAACCAGACTATCGTAGATGACGATAGGGCGTGTTGGTGATAGGGTAGTGTCGGCCTTGATGGTGACATCGCGCATGGTGATGATGTCCTGCCCGTATGCTTGAAGGAGTACTTTGCGGGTAACTCCATTTGAGAGCGTAAATAAAAGGGAGTCCGTAATCAGGATAGGAGAATCGGAATCATGAGGATTGACGGTCACTTCGATGAAACAGAAGATGCTGTCCTCATGAAAAATCTCTACGTCATTGAACTGCGTATTAAATTGTCCGTCGAGGTTTACCCTGAAGCCGCTGCTTCCATTACTGCCCAGACGAACTGACGAGAGTCGAACTCCCTTATTATTTGGGTTGTATATTGTTAATTCTTTTGTAGCAGAACCAATATCTGTGAATATCGTATCAAAACTGATCGTGTCCTCAGAAAAGTAGATGTGTTGGGACGGTGAGTCGGTAAATGTTTCGTCATCATCGCTACAAGAAACCATCGTCCATGCAGAGAGCATGATGACGATTCCGATGAAAGGAGCAAAAAGCCTGTTGTTAAAGTTCATTTCGTTCAATCTTGTCATGATAAATAACGCAAATTGTGTGTTTTTATTGTTTTGTTCATAGAAAAAAGCCTAATAATTATTAAATAATAAGGTGGATTCAAAAAAAATAATTACATTTGTACCCAAAACTATACAACTGTAAAACAAATGGCTAAAAACAATCAAAATACTTCCACGAAAAAGAAGGGAAAGAAGAGTGGGTCAGACATTGATATCATGTCGAAAATGGCAATTACAAAGTTTATTGTAGGAATCACGTTGGTCTTTGTGGCCCTGTTCCTATTGATTGCTTTTTCGTCGTTCTTATATAGTGGAGCATCGGACTATAGTCTTGTCGATACGCAGAACTTCAATGAGTTCTACTCGGAATTGGTTGCTCAGAACAAAGGGGCTAAGAACATCTGTGGTGCGTTCGGTGCTTTGACGGCATTCACATTTATCAACAAGTTGTTTGGAGTGGCATCCTATTTCGTTCCTGTATTTCTGGTATTATTGGGAATGAAACTGATCGGCTCATTCCGTATCCGCATTGTCCGCATCTTTATTTTGATGGGTATTGTGATGATATGGTTGAGTTTGCTCCTCAGTGCATTGACGATAGATATTCCAGCTTTGGGCGATACGTTCTATTACCTTGGAGGCTACAGCGGTATGCAGATCGTAAAATGGTTGAGGCTGATGATTGGATCGCCAGGAGTATATGGCGCCTTGGCCTTGATTGCCATTTTTGTACTTTTGTATCTCAGCAGCCGTACGATTGACGTGATTCGCAGTATGACTCGATTGGAGCGTATCAAGTCGTTTGGCAATCCTTTCAAGAGTTTGTTGCACAAGAATGAAGATGACGAGGAGGAGATGGATGTAGAACCTGACCCAGATGATTTTGAAAATCCAACCACTCACGTAATCGACTTGACAGATCATGAGCCGAAAGAGGAAGTAGAATCGGGTAACTCAGCGATTGTTACTCCAACTGGGACTGTTGATTCTCCAAAAGACGATCATTCAACCGGTTTGACGAATGAGCCGGTTACTTCTTCAAAACCAGATACTCCAGAGACGGGGGATGTGGAATTTGGTGTAACGGTGGGTACTACAACTCCTACAACTACTCAACAGCCCGACCTGAAACGTGGTGACATCAATACTCCTTACGATCCGAAACTATCGTTGGAACACTATAAGTATCCAACGCTCAGCCTTCTCGATAAAGGAGAGGATTCAACTCCAGCCATCGATATGGATGAGCAGAAGGCCAACAAAGATCGTATCATACAGGTGCTCCATAGTTTTGGTGTGGAAATCAGCAGCATCAAGGCTACGATAGGTCCGACGATTACCCTCTACGAGATTACACCGGCTGAGGGTATGCGTATTTCGAAGATACGTAATCTTGAGGACGATATCGCCTTGAGTCTTGCAGCTGAAGGTATTCGTATCATCGCTCCGATTCCAGGAAAGGGAACAATCGGTATTGAGGTGCCGAATAAGAAGAAATGTGTGGTATCGATGGAAAGCATTCTCAACTCGAAGACCTATCAGGACACCAAGATGGAGCTTCCTTGTGCATTAGGAAAGACAATTACCAACGAGGTGTTTATGATCGATTTGGCAAAAGCCCCTCACATGCTTGTCGCAGGTGCTACAGGTATGGGTAAGTCGGTTGGTTTGAATGCCATCGTTACATCCTTGCTGTATAAGAAACACCCATCAGAGCTGAAAATCGTGATGGTTGACCCTAAGAAGGTAGAGTTCAGTGTGTATAATCCGATTGAGAATCACTTCCTTGCGAAACTGGAAGAAGAGGAAGAACCGATCATCACAGATGTACAGAAGGTAGTAAAGACCTTGAACTCATTGTGTAAGCTGATGGACACTCGCTATGATTTGTTGAAAGCAGCAGGTGTGCGAAATATCAAAGAATATAACGAAGCTTTCAAAGCCCGTAAGTTGAACCCTATGCAGGGACACGATTTCATGCCTTATTATGTTGTGATTATCGATGAGTTTGGTGACTTGATCATGACAGCCGGTAAGGAGATAGAGTTGCCGATTTGTCGTATTGCCCAATTGGCACGAGCCGTAGGTATTCACATGATTATTGCAACTCAGCGTCCTACTGCCCAGATTATTACCGGTACGATCAAGGCAAACTTCCCGGCTCGTGTGGCTTTCCGTGTAGCTGCGATGATGGACTCTCGTATTATCCTTGACCGTCCAGGAGCCAACCAGCTTATCGGACGAGGAGATATGTTGTATCTGAACGGAGGTGATCCAACCCGTGTTCAGTGTGCATTTGTCGATACTCCAGAGGTGTCGCGTATTTGTAAGTTTATCAGTAGCCAACAGAGTTTCGGTCATGCAGCTTATCTGCCCGAAGTGGATTCTGACGATGTTGACGGAGGAGATAGTGGTGAGATTGCCGGTCGTCTTGACCCAATGTTTGAAGAATGTGCCAAGTTGGTTGTTTCGTCTCAGCAAGGCAGCACCTCGATGTTGCAAAGAAACTTCTCGATAGGATATAACCGTGCGGGCAAGATTATGGATCAGTTGCAGAAAGCAGGTGTAGTAGGTCCTCAAGTGGGAGCCAAACCTCGTGATGTGTTGGTTCAGGATTTCAATACATTAGATACGATTATCAAAAACCTAAGATAATTATTCTTACTCCTTGTAGGGGAGAAAAGAGTTTTAAATCATAACAGCATGAAGAGATTATTTTTAGCGATATGTTGTACAGCTCTGGCACTTGTGGCAAATGCACAAGCAGCCAAGTCAGTTCTTGACAAAGCTGCGTCGGAGTTTAAGAAATGTCCGAGTGTGAATGTGACATTCGAAGTTGCCATCGGAGACGATATTGATAACGGTACGATTACGTTGCAAGGCAATAAGTTCTGTACCAAGCTGTCGAATACGAGCATCTGGTTTGATGGAAAGACCATGTGGACGTATGTAAAAGACAACGAGGAAGTCAATGTGACAGAACCCAAATCGGCACAGCTGGCAAAGATGAATCCGTATGCATTCATCGACATGTATAAGAACGGCTACGATATTGCATTCGGAGTGAATACTCATGATTATTTCGAAGTTGTGTTGACAACTACGAATACAAAGAACTCCATTAAGAAGGCAGTCATCCGAATCGATAGGTTCAGCTATCAACCCAAGTACATTCTGATGGGTGGCTCGAAGGCAGATATCGAGATCAAGGTAACATCGTATAAAAAGGGGAAAAAGCAAGCGGATGCTGCATTCAAGTTTGATAAGAAGAAGTATCCCAATGCAGAAATCATAGATTTAAGATAAAAGACGAAATATGGAACACATTAAATGTTTGATTATCGGTTCAGGTCCTGCTGGCTATACTGCTGCGATTTATGCAAGCAGAGCGAATCTGAACCCTGTTGTTTATGAAGGTATTCAACCCGGTGGACAATTGACCATTACTGATATGATTGAAAACTTCCCTGGTCATCCAGAAGATCTATCGGGGCAGGATTTGATGGACTTGATGCGTCAGCAAGTTGATAAATTTGGTGTAGAGGTGCGCGAACATATCTGTGTGAAGAGCGACTTGAGTAAAGCACCCTATCGATTCACGTTTGAGGATGGTAGTGAGGTTGAGGCCGATACCGTAATTATTGCAACTGGAGCTACAGCAAAGTTCCTAGGATTGGATGACGAGAAGAAATACATGGGACAGGGTGTTAGCGCATGTGCCACTTGTGATGGATTCTTCTATCGTAAAAAGGTGGTAGCTGTTGTGGGTGGTGGAGATACCGCTTGTGGCGAAGCACTCTATTTGGCATCGTTGGCTTCGAAAGTCTATATCATTGTTCGCAAACCATATCTGCGTGCATCTAAGATACTTCAGGAACGTGTGATGAATAATGAAAAGATAGAGGTGCTGTTCGAAACCAATACGGAAGGACTATATGGAGAGAACGGAGTGGAAGGTGCGCATCTAGTTTATAAAAGAGGTGAAGAAGGAGAGCGTCGGTATGATTTGCCAATCGATGGTTTCTTCCTCGCTATTGGTCATCGTCCTAATTCCGAAGTGTTTAAACCTTGGGTTATTACAGACGAGACGGGCTTTATTGTGACAGAAGGAGCCTCTCCGAAGACGAACATACCAGGTGTGTTTGCTGCGGGTGATGTTGCAGATCCGACCTATCGTCAGGCTATCGTTGCTGCCGGTTCTGGTTGTAAAGCCGCAATGGAAGCAGAGAAGTATCTTAGCGAAATGTAAGGCAGTCGTCTCATTTTTTTACTTTTTTGTAGTTTATTCGAAGTTTGTGCGTCAAACGGATAAAACAAAACAAAGACAGATGGATTTCAAACAATTCAGATTACTGTATAAGTTAATCTCAAAGAACAAGAAACTGAGCGAGAAACGTCATCCGATGTTTGAACGCAATCGTTTCATGAAAATATTCACTTATGGCATGATTGCCTTCATGGCATGTTACCTCATCTTCTTTGGTGTGGTGCTTGGTAATGCTTTTCAAGAATCACGAATCGAGGCATGCGACATGCTCAATCAGGGTATCCTCTTCATACTTATTTTCGAATTCTTTGTTCGGTTCGGTATGCAGGAAACACCTGCTCAGGAGGTAAAGCCTTATAAACTGATGCCGATTCCCATCAATGCCATTGTGAATATCTTCCTGATGAAGCGAGGATGGAACTGGGGCAACGCCTTTTTCCTTTTCTTCTTCATCCCATTCGGTTTCCTGACCGTTGCTCAGATGCCATACTTTGGATGGATGAGCTTCATAGGCTACATGATAGGTGTGTGGTTGCTGTTCGTCCTCAATGCCTACTGGTATTTGATTTGGCGTACACTCATCAATCAGAATTTTATCTACATTCTGATACCGATTCTTTTCTATGCAGCCCTTATCGTTTTCGGCATGATATTAAACGACTGGCTCTTCACGGGTTCGATGATATTTATGCGTGGTTTCATCGAATTGAATCCGCTTTGCTTCCTGGCAGTATTGCTGTGCATCGTTGCATTATATTATGTGAACCTATTGATGCAGAAGAAGTTCCTCTATGCAGAGATCGCAAAGGTAGAGAAGGTGAAGAGTGTGAAGTCGCAGGAGATGAGTTTCCTGAACCGCTATGGAGTGATTGGTGAATACCTGAAGCTGGAGATCAAGTCGATTGCCCGCAATAATGTGGTGCGCAAGATTTTCATTTCGGGTCTTGTTATTACCCTGATATTCTGTGCGATTACAGCATTTACACCAGCCTATGATGCAGGTTTCATGCGTGTATTCATCTGCGTCTATTGCTTCGCTGTGTATGGTATCATGACGCTCACGAATGTGATGGGTGTAGAGGGCAATTATATTGACGGACTGATGAGCCGTAAGGAATCGGTACTGTCGCTCTTGAAGGCCAAGTATTACTTCTACATTGCAATGCTGTTGATTCCTACGCTTTCGATGATTGCTCCTGTGTCAGCAGGAAAGTACACCATCTATGAATTGTTGGGATGTCTGTTCTTCACACCTGGATGTATATTCCCTTGTCTGTTCATCTTGGCCATCTTCAATAATACAACGTTGAACCTGACCCAGAAGTTGCAACAGAAGACAACCAATTCGAAGGCACAGTTCTTTGTTTCGATGGCTGCGATGTTCGTCCCCATGATTATCATGTATGCATTAGTGACGCTGTTAGGCAGTATGTGGGGAGGGCTCGTGATGATGGCATTAGGATTGGCTGGTGTAGCTCTGCATCATGTGTGGTTAAAAGCGATTTATAAACAATTTATGATAAGAAGATATGAAAACATGTCAAGTTTCCGTGCAACTCGAAACGCTTAAGAAAGTATTCGGTGAGAATGTAGCATTAGATATTGATTCATTTACCATTAATAGTGGTGATGTATTAGGACTTGTCGGTAACAATGGTGCAGGTAAGACAACCCTCTTCCGTTTGATTCTCGACTTGTTGAAACCGAATACGGGCGAGGTAACGATTAAGACAGATGATGCAGAATATATCACATCGAAGACAGAGGACTGGAAAGCATTTACGGGTGCATATATCGATTCAGGATTCCTCATCGACTATCTCACTCCCGATGAATACTTCTCGTTTATCGGTAAAGTGAATAACATTCCAAAGGAGGAGATCGACGAGCAGTTGAAACGCTATGCCGATTTCATGAGTGGTGAAGTCTGTGGTCAGAACAAACTGATTCGTAATCTTTCAGCAGGTAATCAGCAAAAGGTCGGTATCATTTCTGCATTGCTCAATCAGCCAAGTCTGTTGATTCTCGATGAGCCTTTCAACTTCCTCGACCCTTCGAGTCAGATTGCAATGAAATATCTGTTGGAAGACTACAACAAGCAGACAGGTGCTACCATCATAGTTTCAAGTCATAACCTAACGCATACACTTGATATCTGTACACGAGTGGCTCTGCTTGAACATGGACGGATTATTAAAGATTATAATAAGGATAATACCGATATGATAGCTGAGATAGAACAATACTTCGAAGGAAATGTTCATCATGAAACGATTGCGACAGAAGCATAAAAGTCGGCCTAATACATTATTCCAGAATTGGAAAGGGTGGGGAGCTGTTTGCTGCCTTACCCTTGTTCTGTTTTTATCATCATGCCATTCTTCACGATCGCTCTACAAGAATGTTGACATGCGAGAACTGGCACGAGCTGGTCTTGCCTTGGGGTTTGATATCGAGGAACACGACAACTGGCAGCTGATGATTGAGTCGTCCAAGTGGCTGGGTGTTCCGTATAAGTATGCAGGTAACACGAAGTCAGGTGTAGATTGTTCGGGTTTCACGTCTGCGATTTACAAGACAGTCTATGGGAAGCAGCTTCATCGTCGGAGTGTTGATCAGTACACGATGGATTGCAGAAGTGTGAATCGCTCGTCTTTATCGAGTGGTGACCTTGTGTTCTTTGCTACATCAGGGAAAAAGACGGCTGGCAATATCAATCATGTCGGCATCTATCTAAAGAATAATAAGTTTATTCACGCAAGTAGTTCGCGTGGTGTTGTTGTTGATGATCTCAGTTCCTCTTATTATGTACAAAACTGGGTTTCTGGGGGTAAAGTGAAGTAAATACAAAGAATGAATCATATGAAAAGAATAGTTGGTTTTGTGATGCTGTCTGTCTTGCTGATATGTGCAGCTTGTGACAGCAAATGCGATGGCTATACGATTAGAGGAACGGCAGAAGGAACTGTCGAAGGTGATACGGTCTTTCTGTGCACGATGAAAGGATTCTTCTCGTTTGTTCCTTTCGATACCGCTATCGTAAGAAATGGGGAGTTCGAGTTTCGAGGGAAGGCAGATGAAGTGAGTGTTTGCATTGTATTGCCGACTCATGCCGGAACGAATGACGGGCTTGGTATAGTTGATGTGCCTTTCGAGAACTCGTTGATTGAAGTGCAGATATTTGCTCCAGAGACGAAGAAAGCTCCAATCGTTGTCAATCATGGTCCTGATGGTCCGTTGTGGGACGAACACCAGAAACTACAAAGTGATTGGGAGGCAAGGCAGGATGCTCCTTGGCAGATTGTATTGAATCAGAGTGGAACACCTGAAGAGATAGAACAAGCACAGAAGGAACTCGACTCCATTACGGCAGAGATGGCAGAAGCAGAACGTCTGTTTATCGTGGACCATGCGGGTACAGGTATTGCCGACTATCTTTTTGCCGAATACTATCGGAATCCAGCCAACGAAGCAACAAAGGACATACTGTTAAAGGCGTATTCAGCAAAGAATCCAGACGGACCTCACTATCGTAAGATATTGAAGCAGATTGAGGTGCAGAAGAATGCTGAGGAGGGCGGACTGTTTACCGATTTCACCATGGGTGACACAGATGGCAACCCTGTTAGCGTGATGTCGATTATTAAAGAGAACCAATACACGTTGGTTGATTTCTGGGCATCATGGTGCGGACCCTGTCGCGCAGAGATGCCGAACGTAGTAGCAGCCTACCACAAGTATCACGATAAAGGTTTTCAGGTCATTGGGGTTTCTTTGGATGGCGATAAGCAAGAGTGGCTGGCTGCTATCGAGAAGCTCAAGATGCCTTGGCCCCAACTCTCCGACTTGAAAGGGTGGGAGTGCGAAGGTGCTGTACTCTATAAGATTCAGTCTATACCTTCTAATCTGTTGGTCAATCAACAAGGTAAGATTGTGGCAAGAGACTTACGCGAAGAGGCATTGCAGGATAAACTATCAGTATTGTTTAATTAAGTCGTTATGCAAGTCAATATTGAGCAATCGTGGCAACAGCAACTGCAAGGCGAGTTCGACAAACCATATTTTGCAAAACTCGTAGCCTTCGTGAAGCAAGAGTATGCGCATCATACGGTATATCCTCCAGGCAAGTTAATTTTTAATGCATTCAATCAATGTCCGTTCGATAAGGTGAAGGTGGTGTTGTTGGGACAAGATCCCTATCATGAACCAGGACAGGCTCATGGACTCTGTTTCTCGGTCAATGAGGGTGTGCAGTTTCCTCCTTCGTTGGGTAATATTTTCAAAGAGATACATGATGATATTGGTACGCCCATTCCCACATCTGGTAACCTAACCCGATGGGCTCAGCAAGGAGTGCTGCTGCTCAATGCTACGCTTACCGTTCGTGAGCATCAGGCAGGTTCTCATCAGCGTCAAGGTTGGGAGGAGTTTACCGATGCAGTTATCCGTATTCTTAGTGAGAAACGAGAACATTTGGTGTTTATCCTGTGGGGTAGCTACGCACAAAGCAAGAGTCAGTTGATAGATGGTAGACGGCATTGCATTCTACGCTCAGCCCATCCGTCGCCTCTGTCGGCATATCGTGGTTTCTTTGGCAACCATCATTTCAGTTTGACCAATCAGTATTTACGAACCAATGGAATAGAAGAGATACAATGGTAAAGAATATCGTATTTGATTTTGGAGGTGTGATTGTGCATCTTCAGCCCGATGAAGCCATTCGTCGTTTTGAAGAGCTGGGCATATCGGATGCACGCCAGCAGATGGACATATTCGGACAGACAGGCATCTTCGGTCAGGTTGAGAAGGGTGAAATCACAACAGATGAATTCTGCCGCCTGTTGGCATTAGAAGCACAGCAGAAGGGGGGTAAGTTCGCGGGGATTGACAATCCCTCGTATTCGTTTGAGGAGGCTCAATGGGGATGGATGGGATATATCAAGGCTGTTCCTCAGAAGAACCTCGAAACGTTGTTGCGCTTACAGCAGAAATACAATTTATATTTGTTGAGCAACCTTAATCCGTTCTTGCAACAATGGGCGGAAAGTCCTGCGTTTAGTGGCGACGGACATGGGTTGCGCCATTATATCCCTTATTTGTATTATAGTTTCCAATTGCGTGACTATAAGCCAGCGCCTTCCATCTTCGAAAAGATGCTTCATGCTGCAGGTTTGCGGGCAGACGAATGTGTGTTTGTGGATGACAGTCCTCGCAACATTGCGGGATGCAAGGAAGTTGGCATGTGTGGCTTATTGGTGGGAAAAGATGAAGACTGGACAGAACATTTAGACGAATTATTAGCAAAACAATGAAAAGGATATTGATTGTCGTAGGGCTTGTTACGGTTCTCTTTCCGTTTCGCGGAAATGCTCAGAGCGATGTGGAAGAGAAAGCCTATTTATCGTTGAAGGGAATTGAACTGACTGAATTCAATCGGGTGAAACTGTTGAAGAGCGGACACGAGAAGTTCGAAGACCTGTTCGACGCCATTCGTAAGGCAAAGAGTTTTATTCATCTGGAGTATTTCAACTTCCGTAACGATTCCATTGCCGGTTTGTTGTACCATGAGTTGGCTGAGAAGGTGAAGGAAGGGGTGGAGGTGCGCGCCATGTATGATGCGTTTGGCAATTCCTCGAACAACCAGCCCGTGAAGCGCGCCATGCACGACAGCATTTGTGCGCTGGGCATTAAGCTGGTGAAGTTCGACCCGATTAACTTCCCGTGGGTCAATCACATCATCCCTCGCGACCATCGCAAGATTGTTGTGATAGACGGTAAGGTGGCATATACGGGTGGCATGAATGTAGCAGATTATTACATCAACGGCCTTGAGGGAATTGGTCCTTGGCGCGATATGCACATGCGCATCGAAGGTCCTGCAGTCAACAAGTTGCACTATATCTTCTGCCGTATGTGGGCTGACGAGACGGGCGAATATTTGGTCGAGTCGAAGTATTTCCCACAGCACAACGTGCCGGAGGGGGAGTCAACGCTTGGCATCATCGACCGCCAACCGCGCGAAACCAACAAGTCGATCCGTCAGCTCTATTGCAGCATGCTCGACAATGCCAAGCATAAGGTGCTGCTCATCAATCCCTACTTCGTCCCGACTCATCAGGTGCGTAGTGCATTGAAGCGATGCATCAAGCGTGGGGTAGATGTACAGATCATGTTGAGCGAGAAGAGCGACATTCCACTCACGCCCGATGCCAGTCATTATGTCGGACGTCAGATGCAGAAACTTGGCGCGAAGGTCTATATGTTTCGCGGAGGATTCCATCACACGAAAATCATGATGGTTGACGACATGTTCTGTACGGTCGGCTCGTCCAACCTCGACAGCCGCAGTTTGCGTTGCGACTATGAGGTCAACACCATCATTTTCGACCCGGAGATTACTGCAGAGCTGACTCGCATGTTCGAAACCGACATCCAGAGTAGTGTGCTCATGAGCGATGAGTATTGGAAGTCCAAGACCAAATGGAAACGCTTCGTCGCTTGGTTCGGCAATCTGCTGACTCCGTTCCTTTAAGCCTTATAAGAATCATCAAAACTCCAAAAGAAAAGATATGAAAAGACTAACGTTCTTCCTAATCCTGTCGCTGAGCATCCTGTTTGTGGGCGCTCAGACAGCTCCCAAGCGCGAGTTCCGTGGTGCATGGATCCAATGTGTCAACGGACAATATCTGGGGAAGTCGCCCCAACAGTTGCGAAGCATGCTTTCCGAACAACTCGACGTGCTTCATGGAGCTGGCATCAATGCCATTCTCTTTCAGGTTCGTGCCGAAGGCGATGCGCTCTATCGTTCCGACCTTGAACCTTGGAGCCGCTATCTCACAGGTCAGCAGGGCAAGGCTCCGGCTGACGGATGGGATCCTCTGGCATGGATGATCGATGAATGCCATCGTCGCGGAATGGAATGCCATGCGTGGATCAATCCTTATCGTGCAAAGACGGCAGGCACTAAGGAAGTAGCTGCCAATCATGTGGCTGCCACCCATCCCGAACGCCTGTTCCAGTATGGCGACTTGCTCATCTTCAATCCCGCTTTGGAAATCAATCGTCAGTACACCTGTATGGTCATCGAGGACATCCTGAAGCGCTATGATGTAGATGGGCTCCACATGGACGACTATTTCTATCCCTACCCAACAGCAGGGCAGTCCATCCCCGATGAGGCCAACTTCCGTGCCGACCCTCGTGGATTTTCGTCCATTGCCGACTGGCGGCGCGACAATGTCAATATGCTCATTCGCGATATTCACAACCTCGTGCAGAAGGTGAAGCCATGGGTCAAGTTCGGCATCTCGCCGTTCGGCATCTATCGCAATAGTCCTGACGGAACGAACTCACGAGAGGGTAGTGCAACACGCGGCACTCAGAACTACGACGACCTCTATGCCGACATCGTTCTTTGGCAGGAAAAGGAATGGGTGGACTACCTCATCCCGCAGATCTACTGGAACATCGGCTATCAGGTTGCCGACTATAAAGTGCTGTGCGAATGGTGGAACCAGTATTGCGGCCATCGCCCCATTTATATAGGTCAGGACGTGGAACGTACCGTCAAGGAAGCCGATCCGCAAAATCCGAATATCCACCAGATGATTTCGAAGTACGCCATCCAACGTAGTCTTCCCAACGTGCAGGGCAGTTGCCAATGGTATGCCGCAGCAGTGGTCAATAATCCTGGGAACTATCGCACCATGCTGGAGCTTGAGTATCACAAACATCCTGCCCTTCAGCCCCTTATGCCTTGGATTGATAAGAAAGCTCCGAAGAAGGTCAGCAAACTGTCCATCTCGTATCAGAGCGGAAACGGCTTGATGGGTTCGGGCAAGATTTACCTTACATGGAAGGAGCCTAAGGCAAAGACGGAGCTTGACAAAGCCACCCGATATGCCGTTTATCGCTTCGCAAAAGGAGAGAAAATCAACACCGACGACGCTACCCACCTCATCGCCGTAGTAGGCGAACCTCGCTACTTACTCGAAGGCAACCAAACCGGCTACATCTTTGTCGTCACAGCCCTCGATCGCATGCAGAACGAGTCGAAAGGTGTAAAGGTGAAGTTGTAACCTTTATACGCAGGAGCAATCGTATAGAATTACTTTAAGCTCATCCCTCCATACACACCAAGCGACGCCATCGGCGCCGCTTGTTTTTTTGAACTTATAAGACCTATAAGCACCTATACGACCTATACGACTTATTTCCCATGATTAGGGTCTTTGCGATAGTTCATCCGTGTGCAGGTCATTTCTTCCCTAATATCGCTTTGTTGCACAAATTGCTGCTTCAACTTCTCAATGAGCCTTACCAGCATAGTGTTGGTCTTGCAAGCGCAATCCGCGTGTGTTCGACGGACAGTACCTCACCATTACCCGCCGCAGCGACGGCAGCCTGTGGCCTAACTTCAAGCCGATGAAGACTGGTAAGGGTTTCAGCCTCGAGCGATATACCTTCGGAGTGTACCTTGAACTGTATAATGCGTTGAAGGGCTTGGTAGGGAATGAGTGAAGAATCAACCCAAAATCACAGTATCACAAATCACAGTTTTAAAAAAGGGTACCCCCTATATCGGCTTCCCCTTCTTTTATTA
>CACZXN010000061.1 GCA_902785075.1 uncultured Bacteroidales bacterium
GCGCTGAATACAGATCAGGCTGCATCACATAACGATATGTTCCGGCAAACTTGCCTACCTTGAACAATCGTTCTCTTGCTTTGATTTTTAGTGCCATAAACTAAAATCTTTTTTTGTTAAACAATAAATGAACTAAAACTTAGAGAGAGACTTCAATCTGCCTGGGTGCGTTTGTCGGTCGTTATTTACTCTTCGGAGGATAATTTGCTACACATGGCAGAAAAATATTTCCACTGCAGAGCAGAAAGTTGCGACTTTACTTTCGCCAAATTTCCATCGCCCTCTACTATACGGGCATTTTCGTGTTTTAGGTTTACTATGAGATTTGGTGCCTTTCGGCAAGGAACTCAGTCTCTCTTTTGGATGTATTTAACTATAGTGTAACTCATCTGTAACAGAAAGTGTAACTGGTCAAATTATTGCTTAAGTTGCTGCTTTTCAGCAATTTATGTGTTTACTCGCAATTTCTGTTACACTTCTACACTTCATATTCATATTTGAGAATAGAAAGAAAGGAAAGTAATAGTAAAGACGAAACTGTTATGAAGTGTAACTATGTAGATGTGTAACCAGTATGTAATAAAGCTCCGACAATGCCACATGGCACTGCCGGAGCTTTCGTTGTGTTGAGTTACTCCTGGGACTATTCTTTGGACTCTGGCCCTTGGATGAAGATGTATTCGACAGCCTTTTTGTTGTTTGTGTCTTTGCACGTGATACGTCTATCCTTTGTATTTGTTTGACATTCCGGGTTGTACTCATATCCTTTCAGTTCGCAAAAACTCTTGAGATTTATGGTGAAAGTTCTTTGCTTCATATCACATCCAGTTTCTTCTTTAAAGATTTTAAGGGGGGAAGATTTGAGAATCTTGCGATTCAAGTTACCAGATTCTGGAGCAAAATAGTCTTCTGCCCATTCGTTGAACTTTTCGTCGATAGTTGATAAGATTTCTCGACGTTTAATCTGTCCCGTTGGTGAAGCCTGTCTGCGATCAGCAACTGGTAGGCTTAAATACATCCTTAAGCATTCCAGCATAAAGTTGATGTCGTACTGCCAATCCTCTTCACTATAGTCTGGTGCCATGAGGTCTTGTCCAAACTCATCGTAGATCATGTGCGTCTTCTTGTAATCATTGGTGTCTGTCTTCACGTGGAAGTAATCTGATACCGCAATCTTGCAGAAGCGTCCTTCGGTTGACGGGTCATGCTTGTTGAGCGTAAAGTTGGATCCAATAGCAAATTTAGGGCTTTTCTTCGAATCTATCTGGACGATATCCTTGCCTTTCTTCTCTATTTCCAGATGACCGGTTATCTTTCCAAACAGGTTTCCAAACGCATAGTCCTCTGGACATTCGTCGAGAATAATCATACCCGTCTTTTCTGTAACGTTGGCCAAAGCGAACTGTTTGTTTGAGCGCCTCTCAAAGTCTTTCATATTAATGTAGTTGGCTTTATTCATATTTCCAATAGCCTCCATCAAGAAACTCTTTCCGTTTCTTCCGTTACAATCCTTTGGATTCTTGCTGATGACATTATCAAGGAAGAGTATAGCGTAGGATGCGGAAGGTGACTTAAAGCGGTGAAGCAAATAGCCAATGGCACAACAGAGAGCAAATAGGTTTTGTGTGTCCTGTTTCTGCTCTTCCCCTGTTAGCTTCTCACCGAATTCGTCTTGTTTTCGCCAATGCAGCCTTGACATTTGTTTGACAACCCGTAGCAGTTTGCTCGGTGCATCAGGAGCAATCTCTATGTAGTAGTTGGCCTCCTCATCCTTCTGGAGGGTGAACTGTGGCTTCATGTTCTTATAATCGTGAGGAATGACGGTGTCCTTCCATGCATAACATCCACCAGTCAAATCACTGTATGGGTGCAGAATGATGTCATCTTTAGTCACTTCTATCCACCCATTATTGAAATAGAACAACTGTGACGTTCTTGTTGCTGTGTTAAAGTCAAGGTTATCGACTCTGGTAAGATTGCTGATACTATCGGTAGGGAGTATTCTGTTAAAAAATAGTTTATCCAGTATTTCTATAGTGATACCTGTGTTTTCTCCCCATTCTTTTATGAAGTTACGGATGTCTTTCGCATAGACCTTCTCCACGATCTTACCATCAATGTGAATATATGCAGGATCTTTGCTTGTCGGATCTGCTATTTCTACATAACCGTTAAGTTCTAAGAAGAAGGTCAAAAAAGACGGTATGAAACTATAGACTATGTTATCACCGATTCTTTTCTCTTCCCAGAATTGAGCTCTGCGCGCACGGTTTAGTATGCAATCAACTGTTTCTGATGAAGGATTACTGTTGAAGAACTCTTGAAGACAGAAGTTGCTTGGGTGCTTTTCTCCAAAATCTGCCGATTTGAGCGATGTAACAAAGATGCGGGGATAATCCAACGCAATCTTTCGTGCATCGATTTTATCCTGTTCGGTTGTGTTGTATAAAAAAATAACTTGTTTCGCGTACGACTGCAACTCTTCTATTTGAGTAATTGAAATAAATGGTATGAATCTGATACACAATGTATCATATCCGTAGGCGTTTAAACAAGCTTCGGTCATGTAATCTGTTGTTATGACGATACGTTTTAATGAGTCACGCCCATTGCGTCGGCTTTTTCTTTGCAGTTTTTCAAGTCCGAAAATGTAGTTAGATTGTTTCATTTTGCCCAGGTTGTAAATACGTGCTTCTGGGTTTTCGTTCATCGGATCATAGATTCGGAAGAATTCTTCTTCATTATCGTTAGAATCCACAAAACTACATGTCTGTACAAAGATAGGGTTTGTTTCGCTTGCTTCGATTGTGTACTGAACATCCTCTCTGGTGTAAACAATACTATCGATTTGCCGCCATCCCATCTGGTTTAAGACTTCTTGACTTACCATAGGCCCCCAGATTGTTGAAGGGTCTATGATATTCTTTTCTGAAAAAACGAGTTTAATATTCTCTTCCATAACTTCTTTTCTATATGTTTCTGCAAGGGCACACTGTATAGCCCTGCTTCTATTAATCGCGCCAATTGTTGTAATAGGTTTACTCACATTTGTTTTGCGCCTCTCTAACTTTGGCAACAGCTCAGGTGGAGTGAGAGGAGGTAAAAAGTTTTCCTCTTGCATGTCCAATACATCCTGATTTAGGTTAGCCTCAGCATTTGGGTTAATCACTTGTCCGTTGTTATTAGCGGGCGTTACTTCACACTTGCTACTCTCAATAGTGGTTATAATGTTTGAATTCATTTTTTTATACATACCCCATTTTGCAACAAGGATTTATTTCCTAATTGGGGGGAATGTACTTATCGTGCGTTTTCGTGCTTTAAATTAACAAATTTGTTTTATATACGAATTTTATTGTTCTCCTCATGGCAAAAAAATGCAGGCTTTATGGATTATTAACAATATTTAGGTTTTTGTTACAAACAAAAATGAGGATTGACAGTTTTTTACAATAGGTATCAAAATGCATAATATGCATCTTCCGTTGTATAAAAATGCATCTTGTTCGAGTTTTAATATCTCCAAAAATCCAACATAGCAAATAAAAATCCCCAATTTGTTTTGTCATTTCAAATAATTGCTGTATCTTTGCCATCGGTTCGGGGAGAAATCCGGACTAATATAGAAGCATTCGCTATTATTTCGCGTTAAGCCAAAATGCGTAGGAAACATTTGGGGATAAAAAACGCTCAGAAGTAATAGAGTTCGTGGGGTGTCGGATTAAGGCATCCTCTTTCCTCGTCGATATAGCAATGTATTCGCGCCAATAGGCGTGATGCATTCTTATAGACGAGGATGGGGTCCCTGTTCCTACGCATGCCCCAGCTTAACGCATAAGGATCATCACGCTTTCTTTGTGCGCTTGCGATTGATAGTCGATGCTATAACTAAAACTATCAATCGAGTATGGCCAATAATAACTTAGCAAATGCAAAGACGGCGAAGAACGATGAGTTCTATACCCAGTATCAGGACATTCAGAATGAAATAAATGCATACCTGGAATATGACCCTGATGTATTTCGTGGTAAAACTGTCCTTCTTCCTTGTGATGACCCTGAGTGGAGTAACTTCACAAAATTCTTTGCTCAAAACTTTGAGAACATTGGACTGAAGAAACTTATTAGCACCAGCTATGCTGTAGAGTCGAAGAAGATAAAGGATTGGCAACCGACACTCTTTGAAACGGACAGTCCATACTACGATGCAGATAAGAGTCGGACAAACGGAAAGATATTCATCCTTGATGAGGACATTAACAACGATGGTCGCTTTAATATCAATGACCTTCATTGGTCATACCTTGAGGGTGATGGTGACTTTCGTAGCGATGAAGTAAAGGCATTGCGCGATGAGGCTGATATCATTATCACAAATCCACCATTTTCGTTATTCAGAGAGTTCTTCTCATGGATAATGGAGGCCGAGAAAAAGTTTGTGATTATTGGTCATCAAAATGCAATCACATATAAAGAAGTTTTTCCGTATATTAAATCCAACAATGTTTGGCTTGGATTAGGGTTCTCAGGAGGAGCTGCCCACTTTATAAGCAATTATCAAGATGTTGCAACTGCAGGAAATCATATAGAGGGAATGATAAGAGTGTCAGGAGTTGTTTGGTATACAAATATCGATCATGGTCGTAGGCATGAACCGCTTCCTCTTATGTCTATGGAAGATAATATCATATATTCAAAGCATAAAGAAATAAGAGGAAAGGGTTACAAGCGTTATGAGAATTATGAAGCGATAGATATCCCTTATACAGATGCTATACCAATCGATTATGACGGAGAAATGGGTGTGCCGAAAACCTTTTTGGACAAGTATTGCCCAGAACAATTCGAAATAATTGGATTGGGCCATGGAAATCTTGGTGTTAAACTTGGTATTAAGCCTTATGATCGAGCACTAAAGAAATTAAACCCAGGTATGAGAGATGGTGATCTTTTCTATATGGAAGATGGACTCCCTATTGTGCCTTATACAAGAATTGTAATCCGCAAAAAACAATAGCTATGCAAACGACATTATTAACCGACCTTACGGTCAAAGAGATTTGTGAGGGCTTTGTTTACAATCAGTTGGAAGGCAAAGGCTTGTTTGGATGGTCTGGCAAACTGACTATCCAGCCAGAGTATCAGCGTAATTACCTCTATGCTGAGAATGACGGAAAGAAAGAAGTTGCTGTGATTGAAAGCATACTGAAAGACTATCCTATTGGCCTAATCTACTTCAATCGCAATGAAAACCATAAGGCACCACAAACAGAATTTGAGATTCTCGACGGACAGCAGCGTATAACAAGTATCGGACGTTTTGTTACAGGAAAGTTTGCCATCAAAGATAAGTTAGGCATGGAGCAATACTTCACTGGGCTTAATCCTGAGGAACAAGAGAAGATTCTCAACTATAAACTTCTTATCTACATCTGTAACGGTACTGAGAAGGAAATAAAGGAATGGTTTGAAACTATCAATATTGCTGGTGTGCCGCTAAACAAACAGGAACTGCTGAATGCTACCTATTCAGGACCATTTGTTACAAAAGCAAAAGAAACATTCAGTAACTCTCGTCATCCACAACTACAGAAATGGAGCAGTTATATAAAGGGTAATGCCAACCGCCAAGAGATTCTTCATGAGGCTCTTGTATGGGTGTCAAAGGGTGAAGATAATGTCGGAGGATATATGAGTCAGCATCGTAATGATGACAATATAGAAGAGTTGAAGACATATTTCGATACCGTCATAGAATGGGCAAAGGCCTTATTCGGTGAGCCAAAGAGCGAAATGAGAGGTTTGGAATGGGGCGCTTTCTATGAGAAATATCACTATAATTCATACAACCCTGCCAAGTTGCAACAGAGAGTAAACGAACTATATGCTGATGAGTTTGTCACTAACAAGCGCGGCATCTTTGAGTATTTACTCGGTGGAGAAATAGATCAGAGTTTGCTCAATATCCGTATCTTTGAAGATAGCGTAAAGAAAACTGTCTATGCACGTCAGACAAACGAAGCTCGCGAGAAAGGCATCAGTAATTGTCCAGAATGTGCGAAAGGACATGAGAATGTACGCACCAAGATATACAAAATAACTGAAATGGATGCCGACCATGTAACTGCATGGAGCAAGGGCGGCAGCACCTCAATAGAGAATTGCCAAATGCTATGCAAAGCACATAACAGAGCGAAAGGAAACAAATAAAAACCAATAACGATATGCAAGAGAAATGGAACCAGTTCGTATACGTCCTATGCGAAGCTAAGAAGAAAGATGTGGATGAAGATACTTACCACACACTCATCGAAAACCAATTACAATTATTAGGCTGGGTGATGTATAAAGGTGAAATTTGTCATAAGCCGAATATTCCTATTGGCAATAGCAAGTTTATACAGCCTGACATACTTGTAAAGAATGAGGGCGAAGATCAGTTCGTTATCGAAGTAAAACGTCCAGTGCATACTCAGTCGGAACGCGAATGCGTGCAGCTGGAGTCATATATGCGACAGTTAAAATTGGACGTTGGTATCTATATTGGAGAGCATATCGAGGTGTTCTATGATAAGCCGAAATGCAAAGATGCTGTTTCGGTGATGAAGGTTCCATTGGAAATGGATATCAAGCGAGGCGCACGCTTTGTGGAATTGTTCTCAAAAGAGAAATTCTCAAAAGATGATATTGTGGAATTCTGCGAAGAGCGAATACAGGAAATACAGCGCCAGAATAGTTTGAATGAGATAAAGGAGAGCTTGATTGCAGATGCACAGACACAGATAGCTGAGAGCCTGAAACCTTATTTGATGGAAAAATATGGAAATAGTTTCTCTGAAGACGAAATCAAGGGTATGTTGGCTACAATGCGGTTTACTGCTTCAATCGACGGACATCAAACGGAAACCATTGCAATTGTTCCCAAAACTCAGCCAACGATTGAGAACAATCTCATCAAGTGCATACTAACCAGGAATGCTGATGCAAAGGGGGTGTTTAATCCTGTCAGTAAGTCGTTGACAGTCCTGAAGGGTAGCTCTATCAATCCTAATCATCTAACCAAAAAGGTAGAAAAGAAACGTGCTCAACAATTCGAAGAACTCACCATAATACAGGATGGTAAGCGGATCGTCAAGCAGGACGTTGAATTCGACTCACCCAGCGGAGCTGCTGTGTTCTGTGTGGGAGGCTCGGCGAACGGATGGGATGTGTGGAAGGATGAAAGCGGCCGTGAGCTGAATGAATATCGTTGTGACGAAGGCTCAAAGAAAGAAACTCATTTCGATGAAAAAAGGGTGAAAGACCCACGCAAGTTCCAGTTGGAATTCTGGGCAATATTCAAAGAAAAACTGGAAGTCACTGGAAGAATCCCAACCTTACAGACGCCACGGCCTCAAAATTGGTATGATGTGAGGATAGGACGACAGAAAATCTTTCTTAACATTGTTTGTAACACGCAGAAAAACTTCGTGGGGGTGAAACTGTACATTCGAAATCCTGTCGTAAGTGTTTATTATCCTGCATTATTAGCGAAGAAAGATGAAATAAACTCTGCCTTGGGCTGCGAGCCTGAATGGGATTCCAATCCAACAGCTAAAGATAAGACGATTGCCTTGTTCCGCCAAACGGATTTAACAGATTCAGACAAAAGAGAGGAGGCTTTAGACTGGCTCGTAAAACAAACGATTATCTTCTATAGCGTGTTTTCGAAAGTGGTAAAGAAAATTTCCTTCTAAAAATGATACATATATCAAATAAAAACACTATCTTTGCAGGCGAATGGGCCGTTATCTCATCACAATTTGTGATGACATCAAGGGCAAAACGTCCTAAACACGAAGGAGATGACTTTATGTTTGAGGTCACTCGCGATGAACTTTCAAGATGCCAAATTGGCACCATGAACATAAAGCAAGGAAACTCGACATCGAAGGCATCCTGCATGAAGCATTCAGTCACGACATTGAGGTAGCGAATGCTCGAAAGTTTAATATTATCATAATCTATTAATAACAAACAGAAAAACTAAACGAACAATGAAAAAGATGTTGATGTGGGTGATGGCCGCCACCCTTGTTTGCGGCACAGGTGTTTACATCGCATGTACTGAGGCTCAAGCCGATAATCCCGTTCCTGAACCCAAGGTGGAGTCGGCCGAACTGATTCGTACCAGCCAGAGCTGGGACGGGGCTGAGCTGCCCGACTACTTTCATGGACGCCCTGAATTGGTGGCGATGAAGTATGTGTTTCCTGCCGGTCAGAAGCTGGGGTGGCATCACCATCCTGTGATAAACTACGGCGTGTTGGTGCAAGGCGAACTGACGATTATCGGTTTGGATGGTAAGGAGAAAACGGTGCATGAGGGAGAGGCTGTTGTGGAAATGGTAAATACCATCCATCATGGCGAGAATCGCGGCACTAAGCCTGCTATCCTCTATATGTTCTATCTCTCGCAGAGCGATCTGCCACTTGCTGTGCAGCATCCTGAAATCAAATTGGAATAAGCGGGCACATCCTTCCGACAACAACAAAGAGCAGGCTTTCGGAGTCTGCTCTTTGCTTTGTAGATGTATTCGGTTAGTCGATTGCTTTACGGTCCGTCTCCTCCCCAATTTTGTGATTGTGGGTCTTCCCAATCGTTCACGCTTGCTGATGATAGTAGGGGGCGTTGCATGATGACGATTGCTTTGACGGTGGGTTTTTCGTATGGTCGTTTTGTTTTCATAACCCGGTGATTTTAGTGCCTGAGACGTCACGAAGAGCCGTACCGACATTCAGCGTGATGATGTATTTCTTTCCTTTTTCCCATGTGCCGCGAATAGGGAGGTAGGCGTAGTTGTTCCTTGTATAGCCTTTTACATACTTACCTCCTTTTTGAATTGTGCAATCGAGGCGAAGGTAGCAGCCTGTAGTGCTGGAAGATATGGCTGTTTTATCCCAAGCTTCGAGGGTCTGAGGTATCATGAAGAGGTATTCAGAGCCTGATGCCAAATTCAAATCTGTTGCTTCAGTTCCGAGGGTGATAGGAGCTGTGTTCAGTGTGTAGTAGGTCTTGCTGCTACCGAGTGACCAGTCTCCAGTATTGAAGTAATAATCGCCTTGATTCACTACGTTGCACAAATCGACGGTATTCACCGTGATGACGTAGTCGGCCATTGCTGCTGTCTTGCATATCTTGAACTGAACGGCTGAGCAGATGTGATTGAACGACAGATCGACTTCGTTGCCTGTGATGGGGGCGGTCTTGGCTACCACCAGGTCTTTCTGTGGAGTAACATTATTCTCAACAGAAAAACTGAGATAGGGACTACCGCCTTTCCAGTAGAAAGTGCCTGCACTGAACGCATAGAAGGTGTGCTCGCCTGCTCCAGGTGAATCAGTTGGGGAGGTGCTCCATGTATCTCCACTCTTCGTCACGGTATATGTCCGTGTGTCTTCATTCCCATACCGCATGGTGAAAGCAGAGAAGTTGGTGTTGTCAACGACCTGTCCTCGTCGAGCCACGTTGTTGGGTGCTGTAGCGTCGGTCATAGGGTTCTCAGTGACACGGATCACTAAGGGTGGGTTTATCGGTTCGTCTTCGTTCGAGCATGCTGCGAAGAGGCATACTGCGAAGAGGAGGAATATGATTTTTGGTCTTTCCATGGATAGTTGATAATTGATTATTGCCATTTTAATTCGATTGTCTTTTCTTCGTCGGCATCAAGTGCGACAGACTGCGACAGGGTGTAGATGCCGCCACGTTGTTTGCTGTAGTAGCGCAACTGGATGGTTTCGCTGGCATTCTTACGTAATACGAAGAATGGTGTGCCTACGAAGCCTGTTCCACGACATTCGTTGCCCACGAAAGCAGCTACGCAATCGTCCTTGTCAGCTACAAATGGTGTCTGCTGGGGTAGGGTGACGGTCAGATGGTTGCTAACAGGGTATTTCGTAGAATGCTGATAAAGTGGCAGAACGGCGTCTTCATTGTAACCGAAGGTGATTTCTGTGGCGAAGTTGTCCTGGCCCTCACAACTGAACATCTGGTGCAGGGATGCGCAGTAGTAAAAGAGGGTGAAGATGGCTTGGTGGTCGTTTGACGAACCACGAACCTTCAGCACGAAGTAGATGTTGTTGTTCTGATCTACATTGCGCACAGAGGGTACGGCTCGACATTCTCCGTTGATGAAGAGCGTCATCAGGTCGCCGTCAGTGGAGTAGGGTACCAGTTCGTCCTCCAGCTTGATGAGTAGAAACATGGAACTCTCGTACTTCGACGGGTCGGGAGCCTCCCATGTGGGTACTGGCTCGTTGCCCGAAAGATCGACACTCCATGCAGGCTGTGGCGCTGATGTAAATGTGTAGGCAGTTGACGTTTCGTCGTTATCATCGCTGCTGCAAGCCCAAAGGAGCAGCAATAAAAGACTTGCAGCCAACCCCCTTCCAACGAAGGAAGGGAGTAGCTGTGTGTGACTGAGGAGATTCATATTATGATTGATTTTGTTCATATTACTTGATTACTTGTTTTTTACCGTTAAAGATATAAACTCCGCTTTGTGTCGGACGGCCGTTGAGTTTGAAGCCCTGGAGCGACCACCAGCCCTCGTTCGACAACTGCTCAGCCTTGGTGAAATTGATTTGTGTAGGCTCGTTGAGCGAACCCTTGATGGCATCTGCCTGATAGTCCATCACTTCGCCCGCTGTGGCGATGATGCTTCCCTCGCGCTCGAGGGTGAATGTGAGTGGAACCTTCATATCACCGCTAATGCTCAGGAAGAACATCGGTGAGAGATCGGAGCTGATAGGTAGAAGAACGGCTTCACCTACTTGCTCACCATTGGCATAAGCGATGAGTCGGTCGCCTTCCATCACTTCGACACCGATAGCTTCAGCCACTACGGTCATTGTTGTGCGATGAACGCTACTACGACGTGGTGCACTCTCGGAAGTATCGATAAAGGTCGAGCCTGGTTCATAGAACGGATAACGGAATGTCACCTCGCCTGGCTTCTGACGATAGAGCATGTAGCCATCGCCTGGTTTCATGTATTTCAGCGAACCCATCCAAGCTGTCGCACCGTCGCTACCTTCATAGAATACTGCAAACTCGTGCTGGCTCTTGATGATGTCTCCGTCCTTTGCGTAGTTCCAGTATTCGCCCAATGCTGTTGCAACAGGTAGGTTGACAAGTGGGGTATAACCGATGCTGTTCCAACCCTCCTTCACATGGATAACGCGGTCGGCAGGCTGACTCAGGCTTGTTCCGTAAATAGCGACGCTGATGTCGTTCTGAGTCTTCACTCGGTAGCTCACCGCTGTTGACAGACTTATGTTGTGGATATCAGTAGCATCGCTATTACTCATCCACATACCGTTCTTGTAGGCGAGTGTCAAGTCTTGAGTATCTTCAGTAAAGATGTCACCCTCCTGCAACTGGATCAGATTGAGCAGAGAATCGACATGCTCTAATGCGTTGCTCTTGACGTTGAACGAAATCCAGTTCCAACCGGCGATGAGGTCCAGGTGCTGTATGTAGAGGTTGCTTGCTGTCATCTTCAGCGGTTCTTTCACCGTACCTTCGAAGGTCTGGTCGCCAAACTTAATAGGTTTCGGTGTTTCAAGCAACATCGTCTTGCCTGTATCGTAGTGCCACAGACGGAAGTTGAGTGTAGGAGTCGTATTCTGATCATTGTAAATGGTCAGGAAAACCATGCTGAGACCTGTTTGAGCATTGTACTCAATGTTGGCTCGTCCCATGCAGTTGTCATCATTGTCGAATACCGCCACGATGTCACGCGAGTCGGTAACGATTGCATCACCGATGCTTACTTGTCCGACCACATTCATTGAATAGCGTTTCAGGTTTTGATTAACAATCCAGTCACGAGGTTCATCGCCTTCAATGATGATTTCGAGCTTCATAGGCTCGGACAGTCCGTTCTCGTCCGTCAAGTAAATGATATGGTCGTATGAACCTGGATTCATGTCTTTGCTGATTGTGAAGCATACATAGCTCTCTTCTTGTGGGTCGATGACATCGCTCACCTTGTCGGCTGTCAACCAGCGTGGTATGTTGTCAATCGTGTAGGTATGAGTGCTTCCGCTGTTGTTAGAAAAGTAAAGGAAGAGTGTTCCCTGATAGTCAGTTGGGAATAATTCGGTATATGTATTCCTGTCCCATTTCAGAGGGTTGCGGTTGACGAAGAACGACTCAGTAGCAGGAGAAGCCATGTAGTTGCCATTCTTGTCGGGAATCTCTGTCACCGTAACATATACCGTACGCTTGTTAATCTTCTTGTCAAGCTCGTCGATGTTTACCAACAACTGGTTGTCCTTGCCTACGAAACTGAAGTTCAGGTTCTTTAGTTCCTCGTAAGGCTGTACGGGTGCACCCATCTTTGTGTCGATGTGCGAGACAATTTCTGCTACAGGCTGGACGAAGATACTATCGGTTGACGGGTGCTCAATACCATCTTCGTCGGTTGTGATGACTTGATTCAAGGCATAAGGGAACAACTCCAGCTCGTTCTGTTTCGTACGTTCCTGACGGTTGAAGCCCAGATAGGTGATAAGTCCCTTCTCATTGCCACGAGGACTCTTCTTCGAGAAACGTTTGATGAGTGTCGTAGGTAATGCCTGCTTGAAGAGACACAACTCGTCGATGTATCCCGTGAGTGCATACTGCGAGTGTTTCGTCTCCGGGTTAGGACCGCTTTCCTGCCAAACCATGTTGCCGAGGAAGAAGTTGTTGCCTGTCATACCACCCAGATGGTCGGTCATGAATGACGCTTTCAACACGTTGTCTATGTAGATGTTGCAGACTTGAAGGGAGCGGTTCACGGTCATCGCATAATGGTGCCAATGATCGTCGCTGTAGTTATCGCCCAGTTTGTATTCATCACCATTGGTACGATATTTTAACGTCTCGCCCTCGAAACCGATAAAGAATCGGTTGGCTGCATTTACATCGGTAGTATTACCCGAACCGTTACTCAGTAGGGCACCACGTCCGTCTTGGTCGGTCTTGAACCAGAACATCAGCGTGTAGTCCTGCTCGCTGGTGCGTGCTATGAAGTCGGATTGTAGCTGCAGACCCTTTATGTCGCGCTTTTCTGTACGGTCGAGCTTCAGCGACATGCCGCGAGGAAGTGTCCAATCGGCATTTGTCATCGTCATGTCGGCACCTCCGACACCCATATCAAGGACAGTCAAACCTTCACCTTCGTTCATCGGATAATAGTCAGTTAGTCCCATCTCATAGCCTGTCAGTTGATGTTTTCCGTAGGTGTCGATGAGCGTTTTGTCGAGTACTCGGTTCCATATACGACCTTCAATCATGCGTCCCTTATAGAAACTACGTTTGCTGACATCGCTCTGGTTGGTAGAACCGAAGATAAGGGTTCCGTAACCACTATAGGTGACACTATCCATGCTGCCGATGAGGGAGTCGTTATAGAGGTATAGTTTGTTATTGGTGTTGTCGAGTACCAAAGCTACTTGGTTCAAGTAGTCGTAGTCGATTGCATATTTACTGATAAGTGTCCTATCGTTTACTACTGCTTTCAGCTTCCTGTCTTTTGTTACCCAAAGCTGCAGATTATGACCATCTGTTCCATGACTGAAGATAGGCATATCTTCGTCAACCTTGTCGGGTTTCACCATTACGTCGATGCTCACGTTCTTGTCGGTGAAGTTACGGCGTGATTGTGATGCAACATACCCCTTACCGCTAAACAACAATGCAGGTTCCTCATGAATGGTCGTCTCGTTGGTTTCGCCTACCACCTCGAAGTTGGTGATGCGGCTCAGATAGTTGTGCTCAATCTCTTCAGAGAAGTTGAAGATGATGTTGTCGCCTGGGCCGAGTATGCCGTCTTTCGGTGTGGCAGAGCCGAAGAGTTGCGGGCGACGGGTATCCTTCACTCCTGAGAGTACCTTCGAAGCATTCGTTAAGAAACTGTTGCCGTTACGGCAGAAGAGTACGGCTCGCAGGTCGTAGCCTTTCTCCATCTCCTGACCCTCACCGTAGAAGCGTGTGGTGATGTAACCGTTTTCTGGTATCATCGACTTCGTACCACTTGCTGCGTCGTATAGTTCTTTATCTTTATAATAACCGCAGAGGTTTGTCCAATAGTCGTCACCACGAGTCGATTCCTTATACTGGAACTCGATGTGATCGAAGTTGTGCTGATTCTTGTTGAAACCGCTGATGATGATAGGCATATACCATCCGCGGATAGAGTCGTAAGGAGCGTCGGTATTCATGATCCACTTGTCGCCAGGTGAAGAAATAGCAATTGCTCCCGCCTGTCGTAGATAGTGGACAGAGAAAGAAACCTCTTGAACACATTGTACGTCACCCTGTGAGATGAGGCCTATGGTCAGATTCTCATAGTCGAAGTCTTCGCCTGCCCATACCTCAAGGGTTTTTTCGGTCACCTCACCAGGTATGACCTTTATGGTCATTCCGTCAGTACTCAACGGCATGCCGTCAATCGTCAGACGTGCTCCCTTCGGATTGGACTTCCCATCGAGATAAAGGGTGAAGAACTGCAATGCGCCTCCGATAGCTTCGGGCTGTTCGCTCTCGTTGGTCATATAGAGTTTGAATCGGGCGG
>CACZXN010000062.1 GCA_902785075.1 uncultured Bacteroidales bacterium
TCTCGGCAACAACTATAGCACCAAGATTAGTTTACTCGAGCAAACCAACGTCCAGCTTATTACGAATGAGGAGATATTGAGCGATAAAGACCGTGTTGGTCCTGTAAAGACCGATGTGGCTCAAGCAACAACCAAGCCTGTACAACAAAAGCCAGTCGTTGATGTTCCGAAGAAAGTAGAGGAGGAGCCGAAGAAGGTTGAAGAGGCTACCAAGCCAGTTGTTGATGTTCCGAAGAAAGTAGAGGAGGAGCCGAAGAAGGTTGAAGAGGCTACCAAGCCAGTCGTTGATGTTCCGAAGAAAGTAGAGGAGGAACCGAAGAAGGTTGAAGAGGCTACCAAGCCAGTCGTTGATGTTCCGAAGAAAGTGGAAGAGGAGCCGAAGAAGGTTGAAGAGGCTACCAAGCCAGTTGTTGATGTTCCGAAGAAAGTGGAGGAGGAACCGAAGAAGGTTGAAGAGGCTACCAAGCCAGTCGTTGATGTTCCGAAGAAAGCAGAGCAGACTTCAAATCGTCCTGAACCAGCAAACAGCCAGCTTGTCTTCGTGGCCAATGAGGAGCAATTCCTTAACGCTCTTGGCAACAATCGGGTAGTTGAAATCAGCGCAAACACCCATCTGAACCTTTCTGCCTTTCTTGAACAAGAGAATCTGTTCTCAGGCATAGCAGGTCGTGAATGGGCCACTGCTGCCACGAGTGGAGGAAGTTCTCCTGTCGTTGTTAGCGAAAAATGCGATGATGGTCAGCAACTCACGCTTAAGAATTTCCATAACCTCATCATCCGTGGACAGAAAAACTCAAGCATCGAGGTGTCTCCACGTTATGCTGTCTGCTTGAATCTCATCGACTGCGAAAATTGTCGATTGGAAAACCTGACAATCGGACATACCGAAGGTGGAGATAGTGAAGGAGGCGTGGTAGGTATTCGTGGTGGTAAGGGCAACTCCATCGTTTCCTGCGACCTCTATGGCTCCTATGGGCTTGTCGTTCGTGAGACAAACGGTTTGTCTGTTTCTCGCACAAACATCCACGACTGCACTTATGGCATTATGGAGCTTTGGGATTCGGAAGATCTTGAGTTCGATGATTGTGACTTTTTCCATAATCGTGAGTTCGACCTCATTTCCAATATGGACAGCCCCAACACCACGTTCCGAGGTTGTCGATTCTATGACAACTGGATTGATGTACCCCTGTTTGTTAGCAATCTCGACATCAACCTCTACAACTGCGAGATCTATCATCCAGTCATTGGCTCGAAGCAAAAACTGCTTGAACCCAACAAGGACTGTAAGTGGAGCAACGAAGAACATTATGTCCCCGAGCCGCGCCAGAATCCGATAGGTCCCGATGCTAATTCGCTGAAATAGGAGTTTTCCTATCTTTGTATCATTTAAAAGTGTTATCTTTGCACGTCATTAATCAAAACATATATTTTAACCAACAACTTAAAATTAATTCAGACAAATGAAAAAAGTTTATTTTGCAGCATTGCTATCCCTCTCTTTGATGACAGCGAATGCACAGGAGCCGAATATTCCGATGGGAATGTTTGGTGGTATGCAGAACACCAATGTGAAATTCGATGAGTACAAGGCAGCACCTCAGGGTTTTGACAAGGAGCGTGCAGGAATCCCTCACGGCAAGGTTCAACTTATTGAGTACGAATCAAAGTCAGTAGGTACAACCCGTAAGGCCAATGTCTATCTGCCTCCAACGTACGATGCAAAAAAGAAGTATAGTGTACTCTATCTGCTCCACGGTATCGGTGGTGATGAGTGGGAATGGATGAACGACGGTGGTGTGCCCAACATCATCATGGACAACCTCTATGCTGACAAGAAAGTGGCCGACATGATTGTCGTGATGCCAAACGGACGCGCAGCAAAGAACGACTCACGTGCTGGAGGTATGGGCTCTGCAGCTGCTTTCGGCGAATTCGATAAGGACCTTATCGGTAGTTTGATGCCTTACATCAACAGTCATTTCAGCGTTTACACCGACAAGAACCACACTGCCATTGCTGGTTTGTCAATGGGTGGAGGCCAGTCTCTTAACTTCGGACTTGGCAACCTCGATAAGTTCGCCTATGTAGGTGGTTTCTCATCTGCACCAAACACGATGCGTGCAGCACAGCTCATCCCCGATGTTGATAAGGTAAAGAAGGAGAACAAACTTTTGTGGATGGTATGTGGTGGTGCTGACGGACTCATGTTTAACAGCACTCAGCTCAAGGCATTCTGCGACGAGAAGGGTATTCCATGTGTCCTCATCCAGTATCCTGAAGAGGGTCACAACTTCGTTGTATGGAAGTATGGTCTTTACAACTTCGCACAGTTGATTTTCAAATAAACAGCGATTTGAACCTATCTACAGGGAGCATGATGACTTGTCATGCTCCTTTTTTATTCTGCCTTTAGGAGTCAGAGTCATCACGTAGCTTATCAGATACTAATCAACCTATAGTATAAGACATATCTGTTAGATGCGTTAATCATTACTTGATATCGTCTTTAGAGTCTAACACCAAAAGAGGCTCGGGCACGCCATTTGTTCTGATTGATGACCACCATTTCGTCATCGAAGATGGAGTTGTTCATCACGAGGGTAGCTCCGATGAAGTAGCGTGGTGAGAAGTTGTAGACAATTGCTGCACGTTCGTTGAATATCATGTTGAATCGCATGTACTGTGCATGCTTGCGCTCATCGTTGACGGTCATGTTGTTGCGGTTGTAGACAACGAAGGTGGGAAGCATAGAGAAATGGAGCAACCATCGGTTGCCTAGTACCCAGTTGTAACCATAGCCTCCTCCGATTCCGAAATGTCCTAGATAGATACGTGTGACGGGCGCATTGGGGTTGCGTTGCTTCAGTTCGTCTGTCGTTTTGATGCTTCCTCCTTGATAGCTGAATCCTGCCAGCCACGAACCTGCCGATCGGCGTTGAATGTAGCTTTGCGTGAAGGCAGCCGGATAGGAGAAACGACGATGATTGAAAGTGTAATATCCAGCTATGTTCAACACTTTCAAAGTGACATCATCGGACTCTAATCGAGATTTCTCGTCGCCACGATGGATATCTCCTGATAGGGTGGAGGCTCGTTGGTAGCTTGCATCGAGGCTCAGGCGGCTGCTATAGTAGTTGAGGTTGAACTCATAGTCTTTATAGGCTCCGCTCAACTTGGCTGGATTGAGGGCAAAGCCGAGACCTATTCCACGATAGATAGCAGCTATGGAGACCGTCAATTTACGGCGGGTTGCGAGGTCAGCCTTACAATAGACGTCGTTGATCGTTCCTTTTGCATGAATGGTGTTTCCCGTTTGGTTCACCCTCATCTTCAACGTCAGACGTCCCTCTGGGCGGACAACGTAAGTGGAATCGTAGGGTGAGCGGTAGTAGCGTGCTGTTAACATACTGTCAATCTGGGCACGACGAATCTGGTCGCGTGTCTGAGCAACGGTTTTCATCACCGTTAAGACAGCTAGTACGAAAAGCACCATTATTTTTTTGTTCATACTCATCAGTTTAAAGAGTTCAAGGTTCAAAGTTCAAAGTTCAAAGTACAAAGTTATGAAAAAACTATTGATAATTGATGGTTGATGGTTGATAATTGTCTGTTGACAGTTGATAAATGATAGTTGAGTGTTGATAATTGACTTTTTTTTTGTATTTTTGCACCTGAAGAAAAAAGACGATTTGAAGAGGTTATTGTTGATATGGCTTTTGGCTTGTCCGATGACGATAATGGCTCAGGACTCGACCGATGTGAAGCACCACCAACTAGACGAGGTGGTGGTGGATGGCTTTGCTGCGAGCGAACGGATTGGTTCGCCCCAGATTGGTAGGGAACAGGTTGTGGTGGAGCGGTTGACTTCGATGCCTTCGCTCTTGGGTGAAGCCGACCTGATGCGTTCGCTGCAATTGCTGCCTGGAGTGAAGGCTGAGAATGAGGGGTCGAGCAACTTCGAAGTGCGTGGAGGTAGGTCGGCTCAGAATGTCATTCTCTATGATGATGTGCCTGTATATAATGTGGGTCACTTGGCTGGTTTGTTCTCTGCGTTCAATGCCGATGCGTTGGCTACAGCTACGCTTTACAAAGGATTTGTTCCTGCTCGGTTTGGAGGCGGATCGTCGTCTGTTTTGGATGTGGTGGGGCGTGTTGCTAATCGTGAACTGAGTGGCGGAGTGAGTGTGGGCTTGCTTGCTACGAAGTTGTCGGTTGATGTGCCTGCTGCACGGGGACGACTGGGCGTGTTGTTGAATGCCCGACGTTCGTATGCTGACGTGTTCTTGAAACTGAGTGACGACTTTCGTGGAAACTCGCTTTACTTCTACGATACGAACCTGAAGCTGGATTTTAGGGCAGACGAACGCAACGATCTATATCTGTCGCTTTTCATGAGTCACGACAAGACTGGGGTGAAGGACCTAGTGGATATGCGATGGACGAATGTCGCAGGTAGCCTTGGGTGGCAGCATGGTCTGAACGGACGTTCTACGTCGCAGACATCGTTTTTTGCTTCGTCGTACAACACGGATAACGGTGTGGATTTGTTGGGCATGAACATCGCCTACAAGGGACATATCCGTCATTTGGGACTTTTGCAGAATTTTAGATTGGTGTGGGGGCAACATGAATTGGATGTAGGCGCTCAGACGATGCTGACAGATGTGAAATCAGCTGAATGGACAAGGGTGGTTCGTCATGAGAAGGAACAGCGAAAGGCTTGGGATAATGCCGCATGGATAAACTGGCAGACTGAACTGTCGCCATCGCTGGCTTTCTCGGCTGGAGTGCGCTTTACGGCATTCTCAGCTTTAGGTGGTCCGTACTACTACGATGTTAACGAGCGAGGTGATATCACTTGGATGTATCGACGTAAGAAGAACCGACCTGTGAAGACGCATCTGACGATGGAACCGCGCGTCAGTATGGTGTGGAGGGCTTCGGAACTGCTGAGCCTGAAGGCTGGTTACAGCCGTACGTCGCAGAATATCCATGCACTACGCAACCAAAGCACTTCGACACCGTTCGACCGCTATGCCATCAGTAGCAACTTGCTCAAACCCGAATTGGCTGACCACATGAGCGTAGGTGTATTCTACATGCTGCCGAATGGCGAGTATGACTTCTCTGTTGAGGGTTATTACCGCCATGTGAATAATGTGTTGGACTATCGTGACGGTATCAGTTTTGGTTCGGCAATCGAAATCGAACGGCTGGTGCTGGCAGGCGAAGGACGCGGATATGGGTTGGAACTATCGGCTCGCAAACATAGAGGTAGGCTGACAGGATGGCTGTCGTACACGTTGGCGTGGAGCCGTACTCGTATTGACGGCATCAATGGGGGACGATGGTATGATGCAAACAACGACCGCAGGCATGATGTTAATTTGGCTGTAGGCTACCGTCTCACACCTTCGTGGATGTTGAACGGAGTTTGGGTGTACAACTCTGGGCAGGCTTTCACGGCTCCGAGTGCAAAGTATGAAATCATAGACAATTATATCTATTACTATGCGGAGCGTAATGGTTATCGTGCTCCTGACTATCACCGATTGGACGTGAGTGCCACATGGACCAAAAAGACAGCGAAGGGACATACGCGTGAATGGGTGTTCGGCATCTATAACTTGTATAATCGTTACAACCCCTATCTCATACGGTTTGAGGATAGCAGCAGTGGGAAGCGTACGAAAGCCACACAGTATAGCCTGTTTGGCATTGTGCCTTCAGTTTCGTTTAACTATAAATGGTAAGAAGCATGAAGAGACGTTCCTTATTCTATATAATAGTCGTACTGATAGCGATGACTTCCTGCGAGAAAGAAATCGATATGGACTATCGGAGCGTGGATGCGCTCTATGTGGCTGAAGGATGTATGACTCAGGAGAAAACAACCGTTCGCCTCACAACTACGCAGGATATGACTGACAACCACACGAATGCTCACAATGTGGAAGGTGCTACGATTGTGCTTAGCAGCGATGGAATGGTTCTAGATACGCTGCGCTATCAGCGAAACGGTCTGTATTCCTCAGCGTGTGCAGGTCTCTATCCGTTTACCTATACGCTTGACATCTATGTAGATGGCCGTCATTTCCAGTCGACTTCGACAATGCAACAAGCTCCGCAGGTGAATGCGTTTCGTTTTGTGTGGAAGAAAGTGCTGACGGAACGTATGCTGTTTGCCGAACTGAAACTACAAGATATTCCAGGTGAGAACAACTTCTATTTCATGCACCTCTATCGAAATGGTATAGGGTATAGATGGGCTGTGATGAACGATGCTAATAACCCAGGCGAGGAATTGCAGCAGTTGTTTAATTGCACAACAGAGCGTGAACTTGATAAAAACAAAGCAGATGCGCTGAAGGATGGTGACCGCATCAGGCTGGAGATACGCTCAATCGATCGTCGCACCTACGACTATTTCTATTCGATGCAAGTGATGGAGAATTCGGGTAGTAACCCTGTTGCCAACTTCTCGGGTGGCTGTCTTGGCTATTTCTCTGCCTTCCATGTACAGACTCGTAATTATGTTTTTTCGCGAGCAGAGATAGAAGAGGAAGGCGATAGTTGATAGTTGACAGTTTAAAGTTTAAAGTTTAAAGTTTAAAGTTTAAAGTTTATACTTTATACTTTTTCTAACATTACCGTTGCTGTAATGCTTTGACCGTTGAAGTCGAACGTGTAGTCGGCATTTAGTGTTTTTGAAGAGAAACTGATGATGCGCCACAGCATCTGACGGGTTTCCTTGCCGCCTGCCTGTCCCTCGATGCGGATGACTGCGCTACCTGCTTGATAGGTTCCATCGAGCGAACCTCCAGGGTAGGTTATGCTAACCGTACCGTCGGTACGGAAGATAACGTGGTCGTATTCGAATGCCAACCCTGTCTCCTCTTCGCTCTGAAGTTCATAAGAGAATGCCCAAGTGCCAGGTAGGATGTCCAGAATGACATCTGCATCGCCATCCTCCAGCTTGTCGCAACTTGAAATCAGACAACAGAGGAACACTATCGGAATGAGCATCTTTTTCATACAGGTTTCAGATTTTTTCTTAACCTTTCTGATCGGAGAAAGAGAAGAGACCAAATAGACGTGCATCGATTTGGTCGGTGATGGATTGAAAATCTTGAGGATTGTTTTCGAAATCTATGGTGTCTGCATCAATGATGAGCAACTCTCCATCGTAATTAGCAATCCACGTTTCGTATCGGTCGTTCAATCCTGTAAGATAGTCGATTTGTATAGATTGTTCGTATTCGCGTCCTCGTTTCTGTATTTTCGAAATGAGGTGTGGAATGCTGCTACGCAAGTATATCATAAGGTCGGGCTTATGGACGAGTGACATCATGAGTGCGAACAAGTCGCTGTAGGTTTGGAAATCGCGGTCGGACATATTCCCCATTGCATGAATGTTGGGTGCAAAGATGCATGCATCCTCATAGATGGTTCGGTCTTGAACAATGGTGTCAGAACTTCGTGAAATCTCCACAACATCCTTGAAGCGAGTGTTGAGGAAGTAAATCTGCAAGTTGAACGACCAACGTTTCATATCACCATAAAAGTCTTCGAGATATGGGTTATGATCAACAGACTCAAACTTGGGAGTCCATCCGTAACGTTTGGCAAGCATCCGTGTGAGTGTTGTCTTGCCGCATCCTATGTTTCCTGCGATAGCGATATGCATGATAGCTGAAGGTTGATAGTTGATTGTTGATAGTTATTACAAAAGGGTACACCTATCTTATTATTAATTAAACAATCCGAACAACTGGCTGTCTATCCGTCGTGTAATCTGTTCGAAGTCGGCAGGCCGGTGTAGAAAGTCGAGATTGTCGGTTTCGATGGTCAATACCTTACCTTTATACTGCTTGTAGATGAAATCCTCGTAACGATTGTTCAGTCCTTGAAGGTATTCGAGTGATATGCTTTGTTCGTAATCCCTTCCTCTCATCTGAATTTGGGAAACCAGATGGGGAACGGATGCTCGAAGGTAGAGCATGAGGTCGGGTACTTTCGTGAACGACATCATCAGGTTGAAGAGATCCATGTAGGTGTTGAAGTCGGTTTCTGACATGTTACCTTGCGCCTTATTATTGGCTACAAAGACATAGACCCCTTCGAAGATTGTTCGGTCCTGAATGATGGTTTCGTTGGTCTTTCCGATTTCCAGCATATCCTTGAAACGCTCTTTGAGGAAATAGATTTCCAGATTGAGCGACCACCGATGGATGTCCTTGTAGTAGTCTTCGAGGTAGGGGTTGTTGATGACCGACTCGAACTGAGGCTTCCATCCATAGTGATTGGCGAGCATCTGTGTGAGTGTGGTCTTCCCGCTTCCTATATTTCCTGCGATGGCGATATGCATGAGAGGTGGATAGTGGATAGTTGAGAGTTTAGAGTTTAGAGTTGAGGGTTGACAAAGTGTTAACCGTTTACCCTTTCCATAATGGCCTTACTCTCTGCTTCGTAACCAGGTTTGTTGAGTAGTGCGAACATATTTTTCTTGTATGCCTCGACGCCTGGTTGGTTGAATGGATTCACCTTTAGCAGCAGACCGCTGATGCCGCAACCCTTCTCAAAGAAATAGATGAGTTGACCGAGGTTGTACTCATCGAGTTTCGGTATGGAAATACGTATGTTGGGCACTCCACCATCGATATGTGCCAGTTGAGTTCCGAGTTCGGCTTTGTGGTTCACCTCGTCGATATGTTTTCCTGCCAGGAAGTTCAGCCCGTCGAGGTTCTCTTCGTCAGATGGAACCACAAGACTGCTGTTTGGCTTGTCGATTGAGATGACGGTCTCGAAGATGGTTCGTTCACCATCTTGAATCCATTGACCCATAGAGTGGAGGTCGGTTGAGAAGTCAACTGAAGCAGGGAAGATGCCTTTCTTGTCTTTTCCCTCACTTTCTCCGTAAAGCTGCTTCCACCATTCTGAAACATAGTGAAGTTTGGGTTGGTAGTTGACAAGTATCTCTATTTTCTTTCCGCTTGCATAGAGCGCATTGCGGGTGGCAGCATAAACAGCGCATGGGTTGTCCTCGAATGGAACATTGAGGTCACACTGCTGCTCCATGTCTTGTGCTCCCTTCACTAACTGGGCAATATCGTAACCTGCACATGCAATTGGTAGCAGACCTACAGGGGTGAGCACAGAGAAGCGTCCGCCTACGTTGTCAGGAATGACGAATGTCTTGTAGCCTTCCTTGTCGGCACAAGTGCGAGCCGCACCTTTCTTAGCATCCGTGATGGCTACGATGACCTTCTTTGCTGTCTCCTTACCCATTTGGTCTTCACAGAGTTTCTTCATCAATCGGAATGTGATAGCGGTCTCTGTGGTTGTTCCCGATTTGCTGATATTGATGACTCCGAAACGTACGGTTTTCAGGTAGTCGATGAGTTCGGTGAGGTAATCCTCGCTGATGTTGTTTCCTGCAAAGAGGATGCGAGGAGCTTTTGATGGCTTCAGCCAGGTGAAGTTATCGTCAAGGGCTGCAATTACAGCCTTTGCTCCGAGGTAGCTGCCTCCGATACCCGCTACTACGATTGCGTCGCAGTTTGCTTTGAGTACGTCAGCTGTCGCATTGATTTCTGCGATAAACTCGGGAGTGATCGATGATGGCAGATGGAGCCATCCGAGAAAGTCGTTTCCGGCACAAGTTGCATTTTCGAGTGCCTGTTGTGCTGCTTTTACATCTGCAGCGTATGCTTCAACCTTGCCGTTTGCAAGGAACGTAGTTGCTTTATTGATTTCTAATTTCATAATAGATTAGGGTTTTGGGGATTATCTGAATGAATCACTTAATATCTTGATTTCTACTGATGGCGAGATGCGTTCGTACAGTATGTTGTACATCGCATCGAGGATGGGCATGTTGACATGAAACCGTTTGTTGATTTGCTTCATGCAATAGGTGCCGTAATATCCTTCGGCAATCATCTCCATCTCAAGTTGCGCAGTCTTCACCGAGTAGCCTCGTCCGATCATCGTTCCGAATGTGCGGTTACGCGAGAAGTTGGAGTACATCGTCACGAGCAAGTCGCCCAGATAGGCTGTGTTGGTTACTTTGCGGTCATCGCGTCGTTCTACACTTTGTAGGAAACGATCCATTTCCTGTACAGCGTTTGCTACAAGTACTGCATGGAAATTGTCTCCGTATTTCAAACCGTTACAGATTCCTGCTGCAATTGCATACACGTTCTTGAGAACCGAACTGTATTCGATGCCCTCGATGTCTGTGCTGACAGAGGTCTTCACATATTTGTTTGTAAGCAGGTCGGCCACAGTCTTGGCATTCTCGATACTATGACACCCTACGGTGAGGTAACACAGACGATCCATCGCTACCTCCTCAGCATGCGAAGGTCCACCGATGGTGGTGATGTTGTCTTCCGGAACATTGAAAGCCTGTTGGAAGTATTGTGAGATGGTGATGTTGTCGTCAGGAACCAATCCCTTGATGGCGATTGCAATCAGTTTCTCACGTATGCTTGTCTTCAGTTTCTTCAAGTGTCCTTTCAAATAGGGTGAAGGGGTTACCAATATCAGTGTGTCAGATTCCTGAACGATTTTATTCAGGTCGGATGAAAAGTTGATACGGCTGGTGTCGAAATGTAAGCCTGTAAGGTAGGCTGGGTTATGACCTAATCGGATAAACTCCTCAATGCGGTCATCGCGTCGCATGTACCAGTTGATTTGTGCTTCGTGATGAAGTACAATCTTGGCCATCGCTGTTGCCCAGCTTCCGCCACCGATGATAGCTACTTTTCCGCAACTGTTAAACTGCATTCCTTGAAATGATTGATGATGTATGATGAATAATTAGTTCTCTGCTTCTTCCTCCGATTCTGTCACTTGGGCCTTTCTTGGCTTCATCTGTGGGAAGAAGAGTACTTCTTGAATGGTCATCTTACCTGTCATAAGCATCGTAAGACGGTCGATACCGATACCGATACCGCTTGTAGGTGGCATACCGTATTGTAGGGCACGTAGGAAGTCCTGGTCGATGATCATCGCTTCGTCGTCACCCTTGTCGGCAAGTCGCATCTGTTCCTTGAAGCGTTCTTCCTGATCGATTGGGTCGTTCAGCTCCGAATAGGCGTTTGCCAGCTCTTTGCCGTTCACCATCAGTTCGAAGCGTTCGGTCAAACCTGGTTTGCTGCGATGCATCTTGGTCAGTGGTGACATCTCTACGGGGTAGTCGATGATAAATGTAGGTTGGATGTATGTTCCTTCACAGAACTCTCCGAATATCTCGTCGATGAGTTTTCCTTTACCCATTGAGTCGTCAATCTCCAACTTCAGTTCCTTGCAAATCTTGCGAATCTCATCTTCGCTCTTGCCCTCGAGGTCGTAACCCGTCTTTTCCTTTATTGCTTCGAGGATAGGCAGACGGCGATAAGGAGCCTTGAACGAAATGGTCTTTCCGTCAACCACACTTTCAGTTGAGCCGTTGACTGCGATACAGATTGTTTCCAAGAGTTTCTCGGTGAACGACATCATCCAGTTGTAGTCTTTATACTGGACATACAGCTCCATGCAGGTGAACTCTGGGTTGTGTGTGCGGTCCATTCCTTCATTGCGGAAGTTCTTGCCAATTTCATAAACACCCTCAAATCCTCCAACAATGAGTCGCTTCAGATACAACTCCGTAGCGATACGCATATAGAGGTCGATGTCGAGACTGTTGTGATGGGTGATGAACGGACGAGCTGTGGCACCACCTGCAATCGATTGAAGGATAGGAGTTTCCACCTCTGTATAGCCAGCTTCATCCAGCACACGGCGGAGCGTTGAAATCACCTTCGTACGCTTCTCGAAAGTCTCCTTCACACCTTCGTTGACAATCAGGTCAACATAACGCTGACGATAACGGAGTTCGGGGTCCTCGAACGCATCGTAAGCCACACCGTCCTTGTATTTCACGATAGGAAGCGGACGCAAGCTCTTTGACAATACGGTGATTTCCTGAGCGTGAACGCTGACCTGTCCGGTTTGAGTACGGAACACAAAGCCTTTCACTCCGATAAAGTCACCAAGGTCGAGCAACTTCTTGAATACCACGTTGTACATGTCCTTGTTCTCATCCGGACAAATATCATCGCGAGTCACGTACACCTGAATTCTGCCTTTCGAGTCCTTCAGTTCAATAAACGAAGCCTTTCCCATGATGCGGCGGCTCATCATTCGTCCTGCGATACAAACCTGCCGTACCTCTTCAGCTTCGTCGTTGAATTGTTCTACTATGTCGGTTGAAAATGCGTTGGTTGGATATTCAGCTGCAGGGTAGGGGTTAATCCCCAAATCTTTCATTGCCTGTAGATTCTGTCTGCGCTGAATCTCTTGTTCGTTTAATTCTGTAGTCATATATCTATTTTACTTTTATGATTCTTCGTATATGTGCAATTCAATTGCAAAGTTACAAAAAATATGTGAAAACCAAGGTATGAAAACAGAAAAAAGCTGTTTTTGTGAAACTTTACACTTTAAACATGACACTATTTCACAGAAAATTACTATCTTTGCCCTGTTTTTGTACAAAACCAATAATTATAAATGCGTGAGTTGCTGAAAAGCAAGGCGAGACGGATTGAACTGGTATTGGCGTTGGTGCTCTTCTTGGCCGAAGGGTTTCTTTACCTTACGTTCAGATCGACGGAACTAAATATGTTTCGTCTTTACGAGCATGCAGGTCCCTGGGTAAACAGTTTGCGAGAGTGGGGGAGTGCCTTGAGTGTTCCTCAGTGGGTGCGCTACAGCTTGCCCGACGGGTTGTGGCTGTTGTCCTATCTGCTGTTGGTCGATGCCATTTGGAACAAATTCGATAAGGTTTCGTGCGTGTGGTATCTGATTATGCCAGCAGTAGCCTTCGGGTCGGAGTTGGCACAAGTATGGTGGGGGTTGACAGGCACAGCAGACCTGATGGATTTCGTTTGCTATGCAGTTGCAGTAGGTGTCACGCTGATTGTAATCTATTCAAAAAACTATATCCGTAAAAGAATTGCTGCCTATGCTTAAGAAGTATGTCAAAACATTCCTTTCGTTCATTCTTGCCGCTGTTTTCCTCGTTTCAGCATGTGGTTCGATTGAGGGACCTGAGATATGGATATATGCTTCCATTATCGGTGTGGCACTCATCGTATATGCCGTATATAGCTTCGTCAGCGACAAGCAAGAAGAAAAGCGGTAGTGTCCCAACTCCTGAACCTTTGAACCTTGAACCTTGAACCATGAACCCTTGACGATTGACCCTTGACGATTGACCATTGACCACTCCTCTTCCTCCCCCTAAAGGGGGAGCTTTGGGTTATTAGCTCCTCCCCTAAGCTAGGGGAGGGGGACCATTTATGGTGGAGGAGTGTGCAATCTTATTTACGATTTGACTATTGATTATTGACGATTTTTCATGCGCCCCCGCTCTGAAGGGCACCCCCTCTATCTTAGAGGGGGAGCTTTTTGAGGGGTCCCACTCCCCGCCCTAAAGGGTTTCTGTCCCCCGATAACGGGGGAACCGAAGGGGGTGCAAAGACCATTGAAGGTAAGGGGGAGGGTCTTTTCCCCTCCTTCCTCCCCCTAAAGGGGGAGTTAGAGGGGGTCTTATACATCTGCCACAAAGGGTGTGATTAGCAGCATGCCTGCAGCGCAGATGAGCCTAGCAAAGCTCCCAATACGGTGATGATGAATCGGATGATCTCTACTACCGCTTTCTTCTTGTTCTCG
>CACZXN010000063.1 GCA_902785075.1 uncultured Bacteroidales bacterium
TTGGCTCGAAGGTGAAGTTCTTCTTTGCCGACCTGAGTCGCTGGAGTGATAACACATTGCAACTCGATGCTACGACATGGAGCAATACGTTGAAGTTCTTGATTAACAACGTGAACGCAGGCACTCCGCTTTACTTCCATTGCCAGGTAGGTGCCGACCGCACAGGTTGTCTGGCACAACTGATTGAGGGTTTGCTGGGATTCTCGCGCGACCAGATGTATCACGACTTCGAGATTACTTCGTATTCTCAGGCAGGAGAGCGCAAGAAGGTAAGACTTGACCCTGCTGTCAATTATGTGATCCAAAGTTCAAAAGGTAGCACGATGCAGATGCACTACTTCAACTATCTGAACCAGAAGCTGGGTGTGCCGGCTGCTGATTTGCGCGACTTCATCAACAATATGATAGAAGGGGAGAGCAGCATCCTAAATCTGCCTCTGCAGTTCGACATCAAGGACGGCTCGTATTACGAGAAACTGACGGACATCTATGCCCTTTGTAAGGTGGGTTCGACCATCGCTTCGGGCATGAAAGCCAAGCTGACTCCAGAGGGCGAAGCTGCTACCGATGTGACCATGAAGATGGAGGGTATGTTGATTACCTTTGCTCAAACAACTTTGACTCCAGGCACTCAATATACACTGACCATCCCAGCAGGAGCGATTGTTGACCCTGATGGTAAGGCGAATGCAGAAGCCGTTTCGCTCACATTCCGCACTCCCGACCTCGTAGCTCAGCAAGGTTACCTCTATGCGCCTGCTTTGAATAAGTTTATGGGACGTGGTGCAAACTTCGGTTCACGAATCATTACCGACAATATGGGCTTACCAGTCAATATTGCAACAGATGTTGATGGTGACCGCATCATTAACTTCCTCGACAATGGTCTCTATGTGTCGCACGACGGTTACGGCGACCGTGCATCGACGGCAGGTAACCTGAAATGGACTCTCGAATCGAAAGGCGACGGATTCGTTCTTCGTGCATCGACGGGCAAGTATATGTCGGTCAACAACAGCTACTTTACTGCAAACGCAGCATCAGCTTCTACGGCAACCGTATTCGTGATAAAGTCTGCTTCGGAGCAGCGTCAGATGGTACAGCAGGCACAATTGGCTAATACACTCGAGGCTGCATCCAAAGTAAACATCCAGGCAACAACGATGGAAGAACTGAACGCTGCACTTGCTGAGATTGGTGTCAAGAGCTATACGTCGAAGATAAAGAATCCGACATCGGGTAGCAGCAGTTCATGGACGCTTACAGAGCCTGCTGATGCGAAGACAGCAAGTGCACAGGCTTACAACACAGGCGACTACGGAGGCGAGCTGTTCAACAAGCATGGCTATGTGAGCCAGACTGTCAGCGTGGATAAGCCAGGTCTCTATCGCCTTACTGCCACCATCCTCTCGCGTCAGGGCAGTAATGCGAACTGCTACAAGCTGGGTAAGGAGGGTTATGCCCTTTCGAACGCCTACCTGTCTATCAACGATAAGTACTGGGCAATGATTCCCGACTGGTATTCCGCAGCTTCAAGCTCGTCTAATCCTGATAATACCGGTCAGGCAAAGTCGCTGATGGGTACAGGAAAGTATAAAGTAGAGCTTTATGCTTATGTAGATGCATCGAAGAAACTCAACATCCGTATCTATCAGCCAGCATATACCACCTTCGTATGGTGCGTCTTCAATAACTTCACCCTCACACGCATCGAGACGGAAAGCGATGGAGGTGGCGACCCTGTTAACAAGACTTATCCGGAAGATGGCGATAAGGGTTATCTGTATAACCTTCAGGCAAAGAAGTTTATCAATGCAGATGCTGTGATGGCTGATGATGGTGTGAAGTTCACCATTGTAGGTGAGGAAGCATACGAGGGTGGATGGAGCAAGAATGGTAACGATTTCACGGATGCAGCAGGACGTACGTTCCAAACCGTAAGGTTTACGACTGCATTCACCGATCCGGAGCGCGACAATCAAACTACGATGCTTTCGTGTCGGGCTGATGACCATTTGACTGCTACCAAAGTGTACGGCTACGGAGTGTTCCCAATCTATTATGTCGAGGGAAAGGGTCTCCTCATCTTCTGCTTCTACAACAAAGACAGCCACGACTTCTACGCTCCAGGCAAATGTCTGAGCTATGATGCAAATGGCAACCTCGTGTTTGTTGACGAGAAGGATGCTACATATTGGAAGTTCGTCAGCCAAGAAGAATACAATAAAATGAAAGGTATTGACGATGAAACCTCAAACGACTACACAGGTCCGGGCTACTCGAATCTCGAAGCAAGCATGTTCCGCCATTGGGACGATGCTGTCAACCCGACCAAAAGTGAAGATGTAGCATGTGAGTATCATATCGATGAGCCTGCTATTACTGTTTATGGTGATGCTAACCTGCCTTATCTGAACTATGCCGACCTGTCGGAATACGACAAACTGATCGTTGTTGTGACTTCCGGCAATCCTCGTATGTATTTCAACAAGGTTGATGGAGGAAAATATGATGCCAATAATGAGAGTGCATCAGGCCGTATCGAAATCACCCCTGCAGGTGGATGGGCACAGAAGTATTACACTGTCGATAATGGTGTTTGGACTGTCGACTTGAAGAAGATTGTAGAAGATAAAGGTTATGCCCGACTCAACGGTATCAAGGGTCCGACTTACGACACAACTGTTACTGTTAGCAAGATGGTGCTCTTCAAGGACACAGCTACTCGTATCTCTGCCGTTACAGAGCAGACGACTACCGATAACATCATCTACAACCTTGCTGGTCAGCAGCAGAAGACGCTGCAGAAAGGATTGAATATCGTGGGAGGTAAGAAACTATTTGTGAAATAATCGTTGATCAGCAAAAATAGTAAAGCCGCTCCGGATTGGGGCGGCTTTTCTATTGATGATATGTGTGAAAGTATGCTTACTTGTTGAGTGCAAGAGCTACATTTACAGCACATGCAACAGTACATCCTACCATTGGGTTGTTTCCAATGCCGAGGAAGCCCATCATCTCTACGTGTGCAGGTACTGATGAAGAACCTGCAAACTGAGCGTCTGAGTGCATACGGCCGAGGGTGTCTGTCATACCGTAAGATGCAGGTCCGGCTGCCATGTTGTCTGGGTGAAGTGTACGTCCTGTACCACCACCTGAAGCAACAGAGAAGTATGGCTTGCCTGCAAGCACGCGCTCTTTCTTGTATGTTCCTGCAACTGGGTGCTGGAAACGAGTTGGGTTGGTTGAGTTACCTGTAATAGATACGTCAACATCTTCCATCCACATGATAGCAACACCTTCGCGTACATCATCGGCTCCGTAGCAATTTACTTTAGCACGTGGACCGTCGCTGTAAGGAATGCGCTTAACTACTTCTACCTTACCAGTATAGTAGTCAAACTTTGTCTGTACGTATGTGAATCCGTTGATACGGCTGATAATCATAGCTGCATCTTTACCAAGTCCGTTCAGGATGACACGCAATGGGTTCTTACGAACCTTGTTTGCCATCTCTGCAATCTTGATTGCACCTTCAGCAGCAGCAAATGACTCATGACCAGCGAGGAATGCGAAGCACTGGGTTTCTTCGCGCAACAGACGTGCTGCGAGGTTTCCGTGTCCGAGACCTACCTTGCGGTCGTCTGCTACAGAACCAGGAATACAGAATGCCTGAAGACCGATACCGATTGCCTCGGCTGCATCAGCGGCGTTCTTACAACCTTTCTTGATAGCTATGGCGCAACCACAAACGTATGCCCACTTAGCGTTTTCGAAGCAAATCATCTGTGTTTCTTCACATGTCTTATATGGATCGAGACCTGCTTTTTCGCAGATTTCGTTGGCTTCTTCGATTGAAGCAATGCCGTTTTCGTTCAGAGCAGCAAGTATCTGCTTGATACGACGGTCTTGAGATTCAAATTTTACTTCTCTTATCATAGTCTAATTTACTATTTGACGATTTAACTATTTTACAATTTCAATTATTTAGTCATTCATTATTTCTTATTTTGAGCAATTTGTCTATTACCTTATTTTATTATTAATATATAATCAGATATTCTTCATTTCGCTCTTGATGATATTGGATTTTACAGTAACGATTGACGCTACGATAATCTTGAGTAATTCCAGATTTTCATCGTACAAGTCTTTCAACAGTTCCTGCTTTTTTATTCCGCTTTCACCAATCAACTCAATCCAGTGTGAAGTTTCGTCCAATTCCTCTTCGACTATCTTCAGTTTGTTTAGGAAATCTTTTTCAGATTTCGCAATGCAAGCTGCACAATAGTTCGAGTAGGGTGATGTTCCAGAACGCATAATTTGGTTTGCTAACGCTTTTGATGATACTGAATGTGGCATCTCGTCGACAAGCCGTATAATTCTCAGCGCAAACTGTTTCAACCGGAACTTTAACTCAGCCTCTGTCATGATGAAAATGAACAATTAGTGAATAATTCAATTAACAATAAAGAGTCAATAGAAAATTGTCCAATTGTAAATGAGACTATTCTTTACGTGGGTCGATTGATTTAACTGCACCTTGTTCTGGCTTCGTACGGCCGTAAGTGCCGGTTACACTCTTGAGTGCCTCGTCTGCAGGAACGCCCTTCTTGACTGCATCCATGAACTTACCCATGTGGACGAATTCGTAACCGCATACCTGATTGTCGCTGTCGAGGAACATCTTGGTGATGTAGCCTTCTGTCAACTGGAGGTAACGAGTACCCTTTGCCTTCGTGCCATAAAGCGTACCGCACTGAGAAATGAGTCCCTTACCGAGGTCTTCAAGACCAGCTCCGATAACGAGACCGCCTTCTGAGAAAGCAGATTGAGTACGTCCGTAAACAATCTGAAGGAAGAGTTCACGCATAGCTGTGTTGATTGCGTCGCATACGAGGTCTGTGTTCAGTGCCTCAAGGATGGTCTTACCTGGCAGAATCTCTGATGCCATAGCTGCAGAGTGGGTCATACCTGAGCATCCGATGGTTTCTACGAGACATTCCTCGATGATTCCGTCCTTGACATTCAAACTGAGTTTGCAACAGCCCTGCTGAGGGGCACACCAACCAATACCGTGTGTCATACCAGAGATATCCTTAATCTCTTTTGCCTGAATCCACTTGCCTTCCTCTGGAATTGGAGCAGGTCCGTGGTTAGGGCCTTTGGCTACACAGCACATTTCTTGTACTTCTTTTGAATAAACCATAATAAACTAATAATTTGTTATATAACTAATAGCTGTTAATATATATCTTCGTCTAACTGAGTGCAAAGTTAGCAAATATTTACGATTTAACAATTTACTAAAGACGTTTTTCTGTCTTTTTTAGTTATTTCGCTATTGCATTTCTTTGTTTTAGGAGCGAAAAGACAACTCTCCTTATCATCATTCGTGGCGAATGGCGTCGATTGGGTCCATGTTGGCTGCCTTGCGGGCAGGGATGTATCCGAACAAAATTCCGATGACTACGCAGACTCCGAATGAAAGGAAGATGGACCATGCCGGAACGATGCTTGGCATACCCATCTTCGGCAGAAGACTTGATGCTCCGACACCGAGGAGCACTCCGAAGATTCCACCTGTGAGACTGATGAAAATGGACTCGATAAGGAACTGGATGCTGATGACCAGACCTGTTGCGCCTACTGCCATGCGAAGTCCGATTTCCTTCGTACGTTCGGTCACACTTACGAGCATGATGTTCATGATGCCGATACCTGCAATAAGGAGGGAGAATCCGGCTGCTATACCGAGAATCATGGTAACTGTGTCCATCGTGGTCGACATCGTTTCCATCATCTCTGCTTGTGAACGGATGGTGAAGTCGTCTATTCCACCTTCTTTTATTTTATGCGAGCGACGCAGGATGTCGGTGAGTTCCTCGATTGCGTGGTCAGACATCTCTTCTGTGATAGCCGAACATACAATCGAGCCATAGTAGGTCTGGGCTGAGATACGCTTCATCACACAAGTATAAGGGGCGATAATCACGTTGTCTTGGTCCATTCCCCAACTGTTGTAACCTTTAGACTTCAGTACACCAATCACCTTCATCGGTATGGATTTGAATCGGATGTTCTTACCGATTGGGTCGGCTCCGTTGAAGAGTTCGTCAACGATGGTTTTACCGATGATGCACACCTTAGCCGACTTGCGGACGTCTTCTTCTGTGAAGTTGTCTCCATCTTGTACGTCCCACTGCTTGATTTTCAAGTAGTCGGTAGATTCTCCATACATGGACGAAGTGGTGTTGCTGTTTCCGTAAATAACTTGTCCGCTTGCCGTCACTTCGGGCGACACGTAGGTCACATATTTCTTCTCGTTCATGATGGCTTCGTAGTCGGCAGGCTTCAGTGTCTGCATCTGAGCAGGGTCACGACGCACACCTCCACGCATGTCGGCTCCTGGACGTATGGTCAAGAGGTTGGTACCTTGTTTTGCCAACTCTTCACGTATGCTTGCTTTCGATCCCTGTCCTATGCTCATCATGGTGATGACAGCTCCTACACCGATGATGATTCCAAGCATCGATAGGAACGAGCGCAGTTTGTTGCTGGCTACGGCTCGCAGGGAGACTTTAAATAAATTCAGTATATTCATTTCTAAACTATCAACTCTAAACTCTTAACTCTAAACTTTCAACTCTCAATCATCTACCGGTTTTGGTAAGGCAGCTAAAGCCTCTGCAGCCGACTTGATGTTTGTGTTGATGGTATCTTCGCGTATCTGTCCGTCGCGCAAGTAGATGTTGCGAGAGGAATATTCTGCAATCTCGGGGTTGTGGGTCACGAAGATGATGGTATGTCCCTGTTTGTAGAGTTCTTGGAACAGCACCAACACCTCGAACGAAGTACGGGTATCAAGATTACCTGTTGCTTCGTCGGCAAGCAGCACGGCAGGATTGTTGACGAGTGCTCGTGCAATAGCCACACGTTGCATCTGACCTCCTGACATCTGGTTGCTTTTGTGATAGAGACGATCGCCCAAACCTACTGCTTCCAGTGCTTTGATTGCTGCTTCACGACGCTGTCGGGAGTTAAACTTGTTGTTGTACATTAACGGTAGTTCAACATTCTCAACGGCTGTCGTATTTGCCAACAGATTGTAGTTCTGGAAGATGAACCCAATCTTCTTGTTGCGCAAATGGGCACGCTGGCTTTTCGACATCTTCCTTACTGGTACACCGTCGAGATAGTACTCGCCAGAGGTAGGTGTGTCGAGACATCCCAACTGGTTGAGCAGGGTAGATTTGCCTGAACCCGAGGTGCCTTGAATGGTCACGAATTCTCCTTCGTAGATTTTGAACGATACACCACGCAGGGCTTTCACCACTTCAGAACCTACATGGAAATAGCGTTTTACGTTATCGAGTTCAATGACTGCTTTATTGTTATTCTCTTCTTTCATGTGTCTGAACCGTTTATTAGTTTCCTCCTGGACGACCTGCACCTCCTGCACTTCCTGCACCTGGGCGACCAGCACCTGGAGCACCTGCTCCTGCACCAGCTCCACCAGCACCTGGACGAACTTGTCCGGCTGCACCTGCACCTTGACGGTTGTTGTTTCTACGTCCTGGCATGAATGGGTTTGTAGGTGTCTCTTCAGCTTCCTCTTCAGGCATTACAAACTCGGTGATTACTTCTGTACCTTCCTTCACACCCGATACGATTTCGGTGTAGGTACCATTGGTACGACCAATTTGTACTGGGATTGCCTTGAAATCTTTACCTTCACGTACCCATACCTTGAAAGCACCTTCGCAATCTATGATCTTCTCATCATCTTGCAACAGCAGTTCGTTAGGAGCGAAACGAAGTGCTTTTGACGGAACAGAAACGATGTCGTGCATCTCCAGTGTGAAGATGGTAACATTGGCTGTCAGACCTGGTTTGAGTTTCAATGACTCGTTGGGAGCAGATATGACGACCTCATAGGTTACTACGTTGCTCTCTGTCGTTGCTTGCTGGCGTACCTGTGTAACTGCACCTTCGAACGAATCGTCGGGATAGGTATCGACTGTGAACGACACACGCTGTCCTTCTTTCACTCCACCTATGTCAGCTTCGTCGATGTTGGCAATCACTCGCATGTTTGTCAGGTCCTGAGCGATGATGAAAAGGGTAGGGGTAGTCATTGCAGAAGCAACGGTCTGTCCTTCTTCGACCTCACGACTGAGTACGATTCCGTCGATAGGAGATGTGATGGTAGCATATCCCAGGTTGGTCTGTGCTTTCTGTACACTCATCTGCTGCATAGCCACCTGCTGCGTAGCCTGTTCATAGCTCAGACGAGCGTTCTCATAGTCGTTTGCACTTACCAGTCCTTTCTCGAAGAGTTGCTTGTATCTGTTGTAGTTCGATGTCTGGTAGTTCAGGTTGCTCTGGTAGTTAGCCAGATTGCTTTTCGCAGATGCGAGTTCGCTCAGCAAGTTGGTTTTGTCCAGTTCGGCTATAACCTGACCTTTATGAACCTCTGTGTTGTAGTCAACATAGATTCGGTCGATGATACCTGATACCTGTGTACCTACTTCTACCTGAGTGACAGGTTCGATGGTACCTGTTGCTGTGATACTGGTTGAGAGGTCGTGCTTCTCAACGGCTGCCATTGTGTATGTCACCTTGGCTTCTTTGTCACACGAAACGAGCAGAGTGCCTGCAAGGGCAATCAATAATGCTAATTGGATGAATGATTTGTTCATATATTTGATTGTTTATGATCGTTTTTAGTAAGTTCCTTTTCTATACGCTCCAATGACATGATTGTTAGAGTTTTATTGCTTCTCCCTGATAGAATCTCAGCATGGCGAGATTGTAGAGCGTTGTGTATTTACTTTGCAAGAGCTGTTGCTCTGCCTGAAGCAGGTTCGTCTTACCTGAAGTAAGTTCAATGATGTTTTTCAGTCCTAAACGGAACTGCTCGCTAACGAGGTCGTAGCTCTCCTGCATACTCTTCACGTTGGTCTTCGCATAGATATACTGCTGCTGAGCCGTGTAGGCGTTCAACCAGTAGTTCTCGATGTTGCTATACAATGTCTTTTGTGCATCCTGCAACTGCAACTCGCTGTTATATTGTGAGAGTTTTGCTTTGCGAATATTCGTTATATTCTGCTTCTGGTCGAATATAGGCACCTGTACCGATATACCCAGAGAGTTGCTGAGGTTGGTCTTCACCTGGCGGAAGAAGGGTGTGTGAATACCGCTTGAGTTGTTCGTTCCCACACTGGCGTTCAGGTTCACGGTTGGCAGATACCCCGCTTTTGCGATGTTGACAGCCAGTTCGCTCGACTCCACATTGAGCTTACTGCTTTTAATCTCAGGTCGCAAGTTCAGGGCAGCCTGATACACCGAAGCTTTGTCAGGAATAGGAGCCAATACGGACGATTCCGACACGTTGTTCACAGCAACGTTGAACTCCGAAACATCCATCAGTTCGAGCAATTGCTTCAGTTGCAGCTTGTTCGTCTCCAGTTGCGACTTGCTGTTCACGATATTATATTCGTCTTGCGACACCTGAGCTTCCAGCTGTACGAGATCCACCTTTGCCAGGCTTCCCAGTTCAACCATCACTTTGGCACGATCGCGTTGCTGCTGCGAAGCCTTCAGTATCTCCTCGTTCACCTTCACAGCCTCTGTCTGATAAAGTATCTGCACATAAAGCTGGGCAATCTGCTCTTGTATGGAGTTTGCTGTACGCTCAGTGTCCAACTCCGACATCTCCTGCGTGTACTGGCTTTTCTTAATGTTCTTCGTGTTGCGCCCACCATTCCAGATGGTCACACTTGAGTTCAGACCATAACTGCCGTTGTAGGTAGTTGTGGTTCGTGTTGTGGTCATCGTACCGTTTGTCAGGTTGATGGTCGACTCGCTGAATGGTCGCCACGAACCGTTTTGGTTGGTACTGAATGAAAGGGTAGGGAATAGTGCCGCTTTCGATTGCTTTACGTCAAGTTCATTTTGTGCATTTGTCAGTCTGCTCTGTTTCAGCTGAATGTTGTTTTCTAATGCGTAATCAATACACTCTTGGAGTGTCCATTGTTTCTGCGCAAACAGTCCATTGTTTGCCAGACAAACTCCAAAAGCTAAAAAAATCAGTTTTCTCATATAATTACTCTCTCGTGTGTCTCCCATGGGGAGATGATATTGTTATTTATTTTAGACTTCTTATCGTTCCATAAAAAAGAAAGCAGTCAGGCTATAAGCCGGGTTCTGTCATCACAAAAGTGATTGTCTGTCATTTATCCAAATTGCATGTCACCACACAACTTTAGCGTTCTACCCTGTAGCTCAGGCGAGCAACCTTCAGGCGCTACTATACATGAACTTGCAGCTTCCAAGATGCACAGCCGGCATGTCACCACACCGCTGGTAGGCTCTTACCCCACCTTCTCACCCTTACCCACTTGTCGTGGGCGGTTGTTTTCTTCTGCATTACTCAACCCTCGCGGATTGCTTCTATATTAGGAAGTGGAATGCTCTGTGCTGCCCGGACTTTCCTCTCGCATACCGTTGTAGCGCATAGACTACCAGCATATACCAGCGACAGACCGTCCGACTGCTTTTCAAACTGCAAAATTAAGAATAATTTTGTAGAACACCATAAAATCCTAGAAGAATTAACATTTTTTATTGAGTTCAGCGCTATTAATAATATAATTAGGTGTATTTGAGTAAAAATACTGCATCATCACCATTTTACCCAGAATTGTGTATCATTGGGAGAGCATTTTTCCTGTTTTACCCATTATTTTTCCTGTTTAATGTAAAAATTTTATACCAAACATGGTCGAATTACAAATTAATGGTATCTTTGCACATCAGATTTTGAAACTAAGTTAAACTATGATGAAAGATAATCAGCACGAGGAATTTCCCGTCGTAGATGAAGAGGGAAGGGTAGTGGGTAAAGCGACACGTGGTGAATGTCATGGAGGGCTACGGTTGCTGCACCCAGTAGTACACCTACACGTATTCAACTCGCAGGGTGAACTCTATTTGCAAAAACGCCCGGAGTGGAAAGACATTCAGCCAGGTAAATGGGATACTGCTGTGGGAGGACATGTAAAATATGGAGAGTCAATAGGAGATGCTTTATATCGGGAAGTCCAAGAAGAGTTGGGTATAACAGACTTCGAACCCGAACCCATTGGGAAGTATGTGTTTGAGAGCCTACGAGAGCGCGAACTAGTCTATGTATTTCGCACCATTTATGACATACTGATCGAACCCTCGAAAGAAGAACTTGATGGCGGACGATTTTGGACCAGATCAGAGATTCACAATGCAGTCGGAAAAGAATTGCTTACACCCAACTTCGAGAGTGAGCTTTACCGTTTCTTATTAGATTGACTTTTCGGAAATCTCGGCCATTGTAATTTACTATTGACCATTGACTATTGAATTATTTGATATTTTTAGATAGCCCTGTAGGGGCGAAATAATTTAGGATAGGGCGGAAGCCCTATTTCGTTTTAATCACCCCACCCATCGCCCTGTAGGGGCGAAATATTATGTCTTTCAGATAGGGTTCCCACCCTATCCTTTGTTATGTCACCCCTACGGGGTTCTTGAACTTTAAACTTTAAACTTTAAACTTTAAACTCTCACCTCTCCTCCCCCTAGAGGGGGTCTTGTTTTCGTATTTTCGCACTTTTCGCAATCCATAAATCTGTGTGAATCCGTGTCATTCGTGGTCAAACAAATAATATGTCAAAAATACAGAATGAGAATTATCAAATAAACAGATTAAAATACCTCAAAAACACCGAATAAAATACCTCAAAAAACAAGATTTTCTTGCATAATCCAAATATTTACATTATCTTTGCAGCCAAATTAAAGTACGGAATATATGGAATATCTCAACAGAACAGCAGACATCATGCTTCAAGACCTTCTTGATGCGTTTGGTGCCGTATTAATAGAAGGGCCAAAATGGTGTGGTAAAACGACTACTGCCGAACAGGCTGCCAAAAGTGCCATTAGAATGCAAGATACGGACATGCGTGACGAATACTTAGCTACGGCAATGTCTAAACCTTCCTTGTTGCTTCACGGTGACACTCCAAGATTGATAGATGAATGGCAAGAAGCTCCTGTTCTTTGGGATGCTGTACGCACGACGGTTGACAAACGAGGCGCACCAGGGCAATTCATCCTTACAGGGTCTAATGCAGTAGATAAGTCACAGATACACCATTCAGGAAATGGCCGTATAGCAAAAATGAATATGTTGCCTATGAGTCTTTGGGAATCAAAGGAGTCAACAGGTGAAGTGTCACTGTCGGAGTTGTTCAACAATCCCAATTACGATATTGACGGTTGTAGGTCAAAGATGAGCATAGAGGACTTGATATTTGCAGCTTGTCGTGGTGGATGGCCAGGCTCTCTCATGGCACGTTCGGAAAAAGCCAAGTTGTTGATAGCCCGTAACTATGTTCGCACCGTTTGCAGTGAAGACATATCACGAATCGACGGAAAGCGTCGGAACGAGAAACTTGCCTGGATGATACTGCGGTCGTATGCACGCAACATTTCATCACTTGCCAAAAAGTCCACCATGCTTGCCGATGTGGTGTCATCAGAAGAAATACAATGCAGTATTGATACATTCAATGATTATGTGAACGCCCTTGAACGTCTGTTTGTCATTCAAGACATAGATGCCTGGTGCCCAGCAATACGCAGTAAAACAGTTATACGAAGCTCATCCAAGCGAGGATTCTGTGACCCGTCAATAGTCGTGGCTCTTCTTGGACTGACACCAGAGGCATTGACCACACAACTGAAAACATTCGGATTTATCTTCGAGCAGATGTGCGTGCGTGACATGAAAGCCTATACGCAGGGACTATATAGTCATGTGTCTTATTATCATGACCGATATGATCTGGAAGCCGATTTCGTATTGCATCTTGAAGATGGGCGCTATGCTTTGATAGAGTGCAAACTGGGAAGCAACGAGATAGAGGAAGGGGCAAGCCATCTTCTGGAGTTGAAAAGGCTTATCCGCGAGCATAATGAGAAG
>CACZXN010000064.1 GCA_902785075.1 uncultured Bacteroidales bacterium
TTCGAGGAGGTCAAATGAGACGCATAAGTAAAGACATAACAAAACACTATCAAATGGCGTGTAGCTCAATGAGTTACACGCCATTTGCTTTTTATGGGCGTAGCCAATCCATATCAAGAAAATGTAGTAGGTTTTTGATTTTTCTGTTTTTTCATTTGGTTATTTAGGGAGAAATTCATACCTTTGCAGTGATTTTGTAGCATGTTGATTATCAATGCTTATTTGATTTTCTACATGTTTGCAACATCATAAACGAACGTATTAATCGTCTATTAAAATAATAAGGAATATGAAGAAAGTACAGGATTCAAGCTTACGCTATCGTTTCGTAAGTGTGTTGCTGGTTGCTTTTCTTTGGTGTACGCTGAATGTCAGTGGGCAAGACCGAGAGAGACGACCAGATAATACTACTTATTTCCCAACTGACGAGTTGCCCGACCCGTGTATCTATCTGCCAGTTCCTCCCGACACAGCCAGCACGCTGTTTGTTGATGACTACATGCGCTGGATTTGGGGAAAGTCCATCCGTAACACTGAGCGTGGAAAGCAGGCTAGCTGGGAATCGCTCTATGGAGTGAAACGTATGGCGACTGTCTTCGGAGAGGCGATAGGTATGACCATCAGCAAGGAAGAAACTCCTGCCATTTGGCGACTTCTTCAACGAGTAGGCGAGACAGGAAACAAGGCGACAAGTAAAGCAAAGCGTAAGTACATGCGCGTACGTCCATTTGCAAGGATGAACGAGCATGTTTGGGGAGAATTTGACAACGAGTGGGATCTTCGTCACAATGGTTCCTACCCTTCTGGTCATACAGGATTTGGATGGAGCACCGCTTTGGCTTTAGCAGAGATGGCTCCAGAGTATCAAGACACTATCCTACGAAGAGGTTACGAATATGGAGATAGTCGCATCATCGTAGGTGCCCATTGGCAGAGTGACGTGGATGCTGGCAGATTGGCTGCATCAGCTGCTGTTGCTCGCATGCATACATCGCAAGAATATCTTGAGGACCTCGCTGATGCGCGTGCAGAGTACATTCGCATCAAAGGTGTCAATACGAAGCAGACAACGGTGGGATTTCCACATATCGAACGTATCATAGATGCGCCAGGCGACACTGCATCGTACCGCCATTATGGCGATGTGGCGTATTATTGGCTAGCAAAAGCTGAACGAACAACGCAAAGAGGCGCAGAGGCAGTCACAGATACTGCATGTACTGTCAACTATTTCCTCCAGACGTACGGAACCTGCACGAATATCCCAATCGACATCACCTCCACACCAGACATATCGGCAATGGTGACATACCTGTTCGACAAGCTATGTGACGCATGCTCACAAGCTAAGTCGCAGACATTCCGCAAACGTCCTTTCCTGCGTATGGGCGAACATTCTGCGCTGCCTGAGAAGGACCAGAAATACAGCACCTCGTCAAGCTATCCATCCTCGCACTCCATCATCGGCTGGGGAATAGCCCTTGCGCTCGTAGAAGTGATGCCAGATTGTCAGGATGCCATCCTCCAGAGAGGTTATGAATATGGCCGCAGCCGTACAATTTTGGGATTCCACTTCAAGAGTGACGTACAGGCAGGACGTCTTGTGGCCGCTTATACTTTAGCAAGTTTGCATAACGATGCAGAGTTCCGTAAACTCCTTGCAGCGGCACAAAAGGAATATGCCAACAGCATAAACCTTGAGTGATTCAACCAACTAATATACAATAAGAGCGGAACCAATTTGGCTACGCTCTTTTTTCATATCCTATCAGCAGCAACGCTAAACTCTCAGAGGGAGCTTTGTTTCCTATCAGTAGCAAGCCCACATGAAAAGAGGTAGCTTCATATCCAATATGTTGCTGCCTCTGTACATAAAGATGAGGGTATGCGTTCGATTAGTATTGTTCGTTTTCGTTGGGGAAATCACCACTTTTCACGTCTGTGATGTAGTTGCCGATCGCTTCTGTCATGATGGCGTTGAGGTCGGCATAACGACGCAGAAATTTGGGCGAGAAATCGGTGGACATTCCCAGCATATCTGCCACAACGAGTACCTGACCATCGCAGGCTCCTCCAGCACCAATACCGATGACTGGTATCTTGAGTTCACGAGTCACGCGTTCGGCTAAGGCTGCCGGTATTTTCTCGAGGACTACTGCAAAACATCCGACTTCTTCGAGCGCATGAGCGTCGCTCACCAGTTTTTCTGCCTCAGCTTCTTCACGTGCACGTACTGTGTAGGTGCCGAACTTGTTGATGCTTTGAGGAGTAAGGCCAAGATGACCACACACAGGGATTCCTGCGTCGAGTATCTTCTTTACGGTGTCTATAATTTCTACTCCACCTTCCAATTTCAATGCATCACAATGGCTCTCTTTCATGATACGGATTGCATTTGTGACTCCCTCTGTGGGGTTCACTTGGTAAGTTCCGAACGGCATATCGCAAATAACGAGTGCGCGTTTCGTAGCACGAACCACAGCTTTAGCATGATAAATCATTTGGTCGAGCGTAATGGGCAAGGTTGTCATGTTGCCAGCCATTACGTTTGATGCAGAGTCGCCTACGAGGATGATATCCATACCTGCACCGTCAACAATCTGTGCTGTTGTGTAGTCGTAGGAGGTAAGCATAGCAATTTTTTTGCCTTCCTGCTTCATTTGAAAAAGTCGATGTGTGGTGACTTTACGTTTGTCTTCAACTAAGTAAGCCATATATTTAGAATTTATTGGTCACGTATGCTTGATGAGATGATTGCTATTCACAAATTTGAAAGTAATAGTTAAGCGAGTTGCCAGGGGCCAGTAGGCAGCTGCCTACGAAGCACTTCGAGTTGAAAATCTTTTCCTGCGATGATTCCGAATGCGCGAAGATGCATCTCCACCGTCTTCCGAGCCAGTTCAGGATGATTGTTCTCCTCGCTCAGATGACACAGCCATACATACTTCAACCCTGGATGGAGACACTCGGCGAGCACCTCTGCCGCCTGATGGTTGCTGAGATGTCCAGTGCCGCTCATGATACGTTCTTGTAACATCTTGGGATACTTTCCATTTCGCAACATCTCCTCATCGTAATTCGATTCCAACACCAAATAGTTGGATTTTAGGATATACTCCTTGATACAATCCGTCACCATTCCAACATCCGTCATAATGGTAAAGGCTTCTTCACCAAAGCGGATGTGATATCCAACGTTCTCTGCGGAGTCGTGAGGGATGGGGAACGGTGTGATGTGGAAACCGGCAAGACAGAATTCCTCGTCCTTCTCGATCGTCTTCACCTTGTCGGCATCCAATTGCTTCGTAGCATGATAATTGCCCCTTATCCCCTGATGTACCAGCGCTGTCGCATAGACAGGCAGGTTGTACTCAAGGCTTACGTATCCTGCTGCTTTCACGTGGTCAGCATGATCGTGAGTGATAATGATACCCTTGACGTTTGCAAAGCTCAGTCCGTATTCTTTCATGTTACGTTTCAGGCGACGAATACCAACGCCCGCATCGATGAGGATTGCTTCCTCACCGTTGCCGAGGTAATAACAATTACCACAACTTCCACTTCCAAAAGCCAAAAACGTGAGCATTTTATTACAAAAATACGTTAAATCGCATGAATTAGCGTGCAAAGATAAGAATTATTTAGAATCTATAATGAATAATTTATAATATTTTAGTAATTTTGTCGGTGAATTCATACTTATGCGAACGAATATACATATTAAGAAACAATCATAATCAGTATTCAGCATGAAAAACTTCAAATCATTATCAGCAGTACTGCTTAACGCAGCAATCATGATGGTAAGCTGTGGTGTCCCTCAGGGAAGTAATACCGGCACCACCACCAACAACAATGCTGCCCTCGAAGCAGGCATGGGTGTCCTTGGTGCTCTGTTAACTGGCAACAATGCAGGCGATGCTACCAACTCATTACTCACAGGTGTCATCGGCTCGCTTGCCAACAATGCGCAGTCGGGATCTATCGTCGGAACTTGGGTTTATGCCGAACCATCGGTAGAATTTACCAGCACAAACCTCTTGGCACAGGCCGGTGGTCTTGTGGCAGCCAATCAAATGGTAACGAAGTTAGCACCTTATTATGAAAAGATAGGTGTACGACCTGGTACGTTTACCCTCACATTCAACAAGGACAACACTTGTGTCGTCACGATGAACGGACAAACTCAGCAGGCGAACTATACTTATGACGCCAAAGCACACACGTTGCAGATTACGGGTCAGGTGATTGGCTTGTCGTTTGGAACAGTCTATGCAACTGTTTCTGCCACACAGCTCTCTCTTACCCTCGACTCTTCAAAACTGCTCAACGTAGCACAGTCTGTTGCTTCACGTTCGAACAACTCTACCGTCAGCGCCCTCTCGTCAATCGCCAACTCTTTCAACGGCATGAAGACGGGATTCAAATTCAACAAGCGGTAGTCAACCGTTCAAACACTTACCAATAATCCTTCTGCATAGGGGGATTATTGGTTTTTACACAACGATACGGCAAAACAATTATTTATAGGAAAGAGAGAAACAGTGAACAATTAGTAGAAAAGATTTTATAAAAGAAATAGATTTATGAGAAAACGATTGATGTTGATGGCCATCCTTTGTAGCTGCGTATCCTTCGCTGCGTGGGCAGATGGTATTGACGGTGACACGGATGAAGAAAACGAAAAAAGCGACTTCTCGGTAGTCGTAGGATATGTGAACAAACAATGGGCTTCGGATTTGAAGGACCATTCCATTCGTGAGAATATGTGGCGCGAAGAAGACAAACGTCTGCATGGCTTCCAAATAGGATTTTCCTACACGCCAACACTCCCTATGGGACTTGGCGTATATACAGGCTTGTTTGGCGAGTTCTATTTGTCATTTAGCAAAGCGATGGGTTATGATGAGTTTACAGAGTTCAGTCTTTATGTCCCTATTCATGCCAACTTCACACTTCCGTTATCACGGAATGTATCGCTGAAAGCACACGGAGGTTTCGGACTGAACTATGCCTGTCACGGAGGTTTCACCAACCGCGATGCCTATTACTGGGATTGGGTATGGGACGAAGTGCTCGGCTATGCAACAAGACAGAAGAAGTCGTACGAGCTTGACCATATCCGTTATGGGAAGAATGGTTGGCCCAAGCGTTTCAATGCTGCACTTGAGTTGAACGTCGGAGTGTCTTTCAACAACATCATCGTATCGGGAGGATATTCATGGGGACTGACCGACCATCAGCTCTACAAGGATGTGCCAGGCTCGTCAACCAGACAGGATAAACTGACCATTTCCGTAGGTTATGAATTCTAATTGAATAATTATGGCTAACAAATGTTAAATATGCGAGTTGGGCATGACTTTTTTGTTAATAATTCGTCCCGCCGCATCTTTATGTCTTAAATTATTCGTAACTTTGTACTCGGAAAACTAATTAAAAAAGTATTTTAAGGTAAAATGGAGAAGAGAAAGATTCAGTTCAGTCTCGTTTATAGAGATATGTTTCAGTCGAGCGGTAAATTTCAACCCCGCAAAGACCAGTTAGAGCGTATAGCTCCTGTTATCATCAAAATGGGATGTTTCGCACGCGTTGAGACCAACGGTGGAGCATTCGAGCAGGTGAACCTGCTTTATGGAGAGAATCCAAACAAGGCCGTACGTGCCTTCACCAAGCCTTTCAACGAGGTGGGCATCAAGACTCACATGTTGGATCGTGGTCTGAATGCATTGCGTATGTTCCCTGTTCCTGCTGATGTGCGTCGATTGATGTACAAGGTGAAGCATGCGCAGGGTGTGGACATCACACGTATCTTCTGCGGATTGAACGACGTACGTAACATTATTCCTTCAATTAAATATGCGCTTGAGGCAGGCATGACTCCTCAGGCTACATTGTGCATCACAACCAGTCCTATTCACACTGCTGAATACTATGCAAACATTGCAGAACAGCTGATTGCGGCTGGTGCTCCTGAAATCTGCTTGAAGGATATGGCTGGTATTGGTCAGCCAGCGATGTTGGGTAAACTCGTGAAGATGATCAAGGATAAACATCCTGAGATCATTATACAATATCATGGACATAGCGGTCCAGGCCTTTCAATGGCCAGCATCCTTGAAGTATGTAAGAACGGTGCTGACGTCATCGACACAGCTATCGAACCGCTTTCTTGGGGTAAGGTACATCCAGACATCATCTCGGTTCAGAGTATGCTCAAGAACTACGGATTCGACGTTCCTGAAATCAATATGGATGCTTACATGGAGGCTCGCAAGCTTACTCAAGAGTTCATTGACGACTTCCTCGGCTACTTCATGAACCCTGCCAACAAGTTGATGTCCTCACTCTTGCTCGGCTGCGGACTGCCTGGTGGTATGATGGGAAGTATGATGGCCGACCTTAAAGGTGTGATGGATGCCATCAATAACAATCGCAAGAATAAAGGCGAGGAACCACTGAGCGAAGATGCGTTGCTGGTGCGCCTGTTCAACGAGGTTGCGTATGTATGGCCACGCGTCGGATATCCTCCATTGGTAACTCCATTCTCTCAGTATGTTAAGAATATCGCCCTGATGAACCTCCTCACGGAGTCAATGGGCAAGCCACGCTATACGATGATGGACGAATCGATTTGGGGCATGATTCTGGGCAAGAGCGGTAAGCTGCCTGGCGAAGTAGCTCCTGAGATTGTCGAACTGGCAAAGGAAAAGGGATTCGAATTTACCACAGCCGACCCACAATCGAACTATCCTGATGACCTTCCTCGATTCATCGAAGAGATGAAGAAGAACGGTTGGGAGCGTGGCGAAGACGACGAAGAACTGTTCGAGTTCGCAATGCACGAGAGCCAGTATCGTGACTTCAAGAGTGGCATTGCTAAGGAGCGCTTCCTGAAAGACCTACAGGCTGCAAAGGATAAGGAGATGCAGAAGAAGGGAATGTCACTTGCCGATGTGGCTGCCTACAAGCACGCAGAAGCTGATGCAATTACCGCTCCGGATAGCGGAACCATCATGTGGGAAGTAAACGGAGATGGCGAATGCGTGAAGAGTATCGACCCAATGGTAGGCAAGGAATACAAGGAAGGCGATCGCTTCTGCTACCTGCAGAACCAGTTCGGACAGACCATCGAAATACCTGCCGCACTTGGCGGAAAACTCGTCGAGGTATGTGCTAAGCAAGGTAGCAAAGTACGTAAGGGCGACACCATCGCATTCATTCGCAGAAAATAAACATACATTTTTATATATTATGAACCTTAAAATTAGACTTATCGCAATGGGCATCGCAACGTATGCCCTCACAGCTTCCGCCCAGTTCGGAGGCTTTGGCGGCGGTTTCGGAGGAGGAGGCTTTGGTGGCTTCGGTCAGCGTCAGCAGGAGCCTCCCCGTTCGACCCAAGGTGCTTTCACCACACGCCAGTATCGTAATTATTTCCTTGAGTGTGGATACACCCAGAAGCAAGTTGACCAAAAACTTCAAGAGGTATTCAACGATGTCTTCACGGGCCCCCACAAGTGTTACTTTGAGGTGGACGGCAATATGGCCTACATATCCGACGTAAAGAACCGAGACGTTCGTACCGAAGGAATGTCGTACGGTATGATGATTGCCGTGCAGTTCGACCGCAAGGACATCTTCGACAAACTATGGCGTTGGTGCGAGAAGTATATGCACCACCACGACGGTCCACTAGATGGCTATTTTGCCTGGAGCTGCCGTACTGACGGAACTCGCAATTCCAGCGGTCCTGCATCGGATGGCGAACTCTACTATGTGACTTCACTCATCTTCGCATCCAACCGTTGGGGCAATGATGGCGAGTTCAACTACTTGGCTGAGGCGCAGAATATCCTCAATAAATCGATGATGAAGGTCGGCATGAACAACACGGCTCCACTTATCAACCTCGAACACAAGTTGATTACCTTCACACCCGATCCAGGAGGATATCAGTATACAGACCCTTCGTACAACATCCCTGCATTCTATGAAGTATGGGCACGTTGGGCAAACGACGGACGCTCACGTTTCTGGTACGCTTGTGCCGACTCTGCTCGCGCTTACCTCCATCGCTGTATCAATCCACAGACAGGACTGAATCCCGACTACAGCAACTTCGACGGTTCAGTACGCGGTGGCTGGGGTGGAGCTGACAACTTCCGCTTCGACTCTTGGCGCGTTCCTATGAATATTGCCCTCGACTACAACTGGTCGCGCGACGACAAAGAGTGGCAGGAGAATTATGCCAATACGATACAGAATTTCCTGTATAAGGAAGGCGTAAAGACCTTTGTCGACCAATACACACTCGATGGTAAGCGTCCACAGAACCCTATGCGAGCAGGTTCCTTCCCACCGGCACTGCGTCACACTATTGGATTCTGTGCAACAGCAGCCGCAGTATCCCTTGCTGCTACGCACGATAAGAGTAAGGAGTTCGTAAAGCATTTCTGGGAGACACCTCTCGCACCACTTGAGGATGGTTTCTTTGACGAATACTACGACAGTTTGCTCCGTCTTTTTGCGTTCATGCACCTCAGCGGAAAGTATCAGATTATCTTCCCTAAAGAAGGATAACATCATCACGATTGGTTTGGATTGGTGTGAGAATTAGCATCCAACTCAAAGCAGTTTTATTCTACCACAGAAAGGAGGGTTTCGACCTTCCTTTCTTCTTTTCTATCCGTTCTGCTCTACAAGGGTGTGTATTGTATCAGTATGTCCAAGAACGCTTGTTTTGAAGTAGAGGAGAGCGTTACTCCCCATTTTAACTTCCGATTCTTAGACAACAACCCAAAAAGTTGCAAAGTTGCAAATTGCATGCAACTTTTTGATGTTGAGGTAAGAAAATTAATTAAATAATATAAATATAATATATAACTAATTAATATATAATAACTTATATAATAATTCTTACATTCTCTTCAATCCACACTCCCAAAAACAAAATGCAATTTGCAACTTTGCAACTTTTCGCTGCCCTTCCATAACCCAGCATTATTGGAGCATAACCCAGCATTATTGGAGCATAACCCAGCATTATTGGAGCATAACCCACCCTTGCTCGCTGTAAACCTTCCCTTGCTCGCTGTAAACCTTCCCTTGCTCGAGACCAAAACTTCCATTCGCTCCCTTGTATTGTTTCTCCAATTATATTGGCAGTTATAAATATAATGTTATTCTTTATTGATGTGTTTTGCAAAGAGTGCAAGAGAAAGTATATTATTTCGCCCCATTGGGGCTGTAAGGGGTGTGTGATTACATAAGATAGGGCTAATCGCAACAGATAGATGGGTAGCTATCAACAACAAATCAGGGTCTTTCACAAGTCCCTGATTCTTTATATCCAGTCTTATCCGGAATCTCTGGATATGAACAAAAAATTACTTTTGTCTATTTCTTGAGATAATTATTGTATAGTAACCTAATCAAAACATGACCTGCTTGATGTTCTGCTCGACATCTGCAGGCGTTTCCCTTGTCTTGCAACAGTCGAGAATATATTTCACAGCCTTATCGGAAAGATTTATTTTCTTCCAGATATCATTGCGATTCTTCCAACGACCTTTAAAGGTTGTTTTGTCAATCAACTGCATCTCCTCTGGTTTTACAGCAGGACGTCCCATCTCACTATATACCCCGTTCTTGAAAGAGTATTTGCCATACTCGTGAGGCATCACAACAATCTTACCTTTTGTCAGTGCAAGTTCTGCACAAGCATACTCCCCATCTGCACCATAATACTTGAATTGAGAGTAGCCACTTTCTTTGCCACATACAATCGTCTTTTCTCCGTCATACTGCATCGATACCATCATCCATGTACCTACGAGTTCCTTGTCTGCAACTTTCGTTGTTTGAGCGTTCACTTGGAGGGCACTCATGAGCACCACTACCATCATTAATAATACCTTCATACGTTTACAGTTTTTTAATTGGTTAGAAAATCAATGAATTAATAATTCGAGGGCAAAGTTACGGGCTTTTGGCCATCCCACCAAACATTTTACTTGGCTTTTACTTGGCATTTATGAAGAGCAGAATACCGATACTTTGCAAATTGTTTGCATCGTTATATCGAAAGTACGAAATCGTCCCAGGCTTTTGCTCCTCCATTACGGTTAAACACCTTCTTGTAGAGTCGGTTACGGATGCTGCTCACACTACTAAGGTCCTTGATAACTGCATTCGCAATCTCAGAAGGAGTAGCATGAATCTTGAGTAGCAGACATACGTGGTATTCCACCTCCGACATGTTGCACAGGTTGTACAACTTATTGGAAAATCCAGGATAAACAGGCCGCATGCGCTGTTCCAATTCTTCCCATTCGGCATCCGAGAGATGATTGCCAGCTGCCAAATGGCGACGAAGCATCACATAATAATCCGTTTGGAAGAAAGACATCTCGACCTCATCAATCGCCTTCTGCACAGGTATCGGACGCAGTTCGTGTTCTTCCTTTATCTGCTGCAACTGTCGCTCAACAATCCTACTACGACGTCGATAATCCAACGCCACATAAATGATAAACATGATGATGACAACCATAATAATTATCAGGTAAACCAAAATGCTGTTCTGTGCCCTTAACTCTCGCTCTGTGGTCGATAGTACAAAGCGCGTCAATCCCTCGTTCAAGTTGTCTGCGATAGTGGTGCGGATTTCCTCAATGCGACTATCCGTCATCTGACGACTTCGGACCCATGTATATCGGATTCCAGAGTGCTGAATGATGATGGTGGAATCGTTAACATAAGCGAACGGATGAGGATCTGTCTGCTCGAAGTACAAGTAGTCGTGATTGCCCTTATCGATGAATGTATAATCAGAGCATGACAGCGGAACGATTGCCATTCCTGAAGCGGTGTACATCAAATTACAACTATACACACTATCGCCAACATATACCCTACACTGCGTAGTACCATTTTGAGGATATGAATGGGTATATCCCTCAGGTGTTTTCTCTTGTTTCAAAACCCACGCTCCATGCAGGTCAAAATCATTCTGCTGATTATTCATGCGGCTGCATGACATTACAAGCAATAAAGAAGTGACCATAATTATTACTACTTTTGTCTTTACCATATAATTACTCCTTATATTATCTATTTAATCTTTTCAACGCTTCAATCGTATGAATCAAGCGCAAAGGTAGCACTTTATTCGCACATGACCACCAAAAACGGTTTGCAATTAGTTGGCAATTTACGATGCATACTATTTGCAAAGTAATCGCAAGCATAGGCAAATACAATTAGCCCTTAGTGCATGAATAAAAAAAAGAAGCATTTCGTCAAAGCTGCAGAATGCAAACAGAGGGGCTTCTACAAGAAAGAGTCAAAAGTAGGTAACGCCAAGATGCACGACAAAGCCTTTATGGCTGATGCCCTGCGCCGCGCCTTGAATCCAGGCTTCACTACCATCAGGATCTTCATGGCGATGTCTGGTTTGAAATACCATTCTGCCCAGAAGGATTTGCTATCATAATCAATATATTCAATATATGTACATTTGCGCCATAAAGATACGTCTTTTTAAACACATTGCCAAACTTTTATCCAAAAAAGATTATCCAATTTGGATAAAACACAACTTTTTAACCCAAATCGGTCATTAGCGTTATGATGATAACAATTTAAATTTTTGAGCAGATATTTTGACGCTTTGAAGGCGCAATGGGGTTCCATTGTAACTAAAAAGCGGTGAAACAGATGACAAAAAGAAAGTTTGTTAGTGCATAACAGTCTAATAACCGATTTGGGTTTAAAGTATTTTCTACCCATATCTACGTAACTCAACAAACTATTCCCTCGTTTCTCTCTATTTTCTCCCCGTTGTTTTCCCTGTTACACCCTAGGGTTTTCCCCCTTTTCTTCTAGTCCCAATGGGACGAAATAATACAAGATAAGGCTCTCTCCTGCCCCCCTTGAAGGGGGATGGTATGAAGCGCCGAAGGTGCGGCATAGTTCAAGATAGGGTGAACCCTATCGCATCGGGGCTATGCACCCCCCAACCATAGTCCAAACGGGCGATAGAGTATTATGTACACAATTAGCGCAGGGTCATCTCTAAAAACCAGAATAAGTATCATCTTTACAAGAAATCTACAAACATTCGCGGCTTCGTCCCAAACAATGACCTAGAATTGTGCGGACAGAGTTTAATACAACAATTAATAAGATTATACTGAATATTGTTGCTGCAATACCGCCTCGCGTATGATATTCTAAAAATAAGTCCCATAGACGATAGAGGTCGTATATAAAAAAAAGCACACAAAGACTAACAGAAATAAACGTGGCTGTAAGATTTTTGTATGCTATCCAATAATAAGGGAAAAGTACAAACGCCTGTATTATGAAAAACAGTCCTATGGCTATTCCACCAAACACAAGAGCGAGAAAAATCATCCATCCGATTTCCAGTGTAACAATCCATCCAAAAGCCATATATATCAATAAATATATCAAATACATATATATGGGGGTGTAGATGAGTGCGGCCAACGTTTGGCCAATATACTTTAATGTATGCATATTAATTATATTATAATACGTCCCTTAGCCTCAACAAACATAATGATTCATAAAGTTATTTATTTCCTAGCATTTAATACTTGAAGTCTTTGTTTCGCATTCTCATAGCCTTGATTTGCTGCTTTTTTGTATAAATTGAAGGCTTGTGTGTTGTTTCTGGTTACTCCTAAGCTATTTTCGTAGCAAAGTCCTAGATTGTATTGTGCTTCAGCCAAACCTTGTTCTGCGGCTTTTCTATACCAACTGACAGCCTGTTTATAATCTTTTGAAACTCCTTGACCATTCGAATAACAA
>CACZXN010000065.1 GCA_902785075.1 uncultured Bacteroidales bacterium
GGCATATCCATTGAGTGAAGAAATGAAGGGACAAATTGCAGCGGAGACGATGGATAAAGATGAAAGGGAACTGATAGAGTATGCCCTTAGCTTGACAGCGAAATCATTGCAATTTGCTGCTAAGAATGACATAGAAGGAGGTTCTGCCAATTGTGTGGGGTATGCGAGATTGGGGGCAGCTATTTGTAATCATGCATTTGTTATCAACGGTTGTCCATCAAGAGCGAAAACTGTTGTGGGAGATGTGGAACTCTGGGGTATCAGTGTGTGTAAGGCGCTCACGATGATGATGCCTAACGAACGATGGAGGAACTTTGTGAAGGATCATGATTTTGTGGAAATTGAGACGGGGAATCGTATTATCTACGTTGATCCATGCTTGTACGACTTTCATATCAATTGTACGACAGTTGAAAAGAATTAGTATGATAGCTTTCTGTCTGGGTCGACCTTCATAATTTGAGAATGCTTATCTCTGTGCTCTCACCGACAAGAATGCATTCAAAATTGACAAAGACAGAAGTGGTTCAGGTGAGCCTTAACTTATTGATTTTTAAATTCGTCCTATCTTAGCGGACACTGATGACAGAAACAAACAGAACAATAAAAACATAACAACATGAAAAGGTATCTATTAACAATGGTATTGAGCTTTGTCTTATCAATGGCAGCAATGGCTCAAAAAGCGGAACAACTAAAGAATAGTTACAACTATTTAAGAGCAATAGAGATTCTGCAGAATGATGGTGAACCTAACGAGGCGCTTGATTATTTGCAAAAGGAGGTGAAGGAGCATCCCAAGAACGGATATGCATACAGCCTGATTGGTGATTTGTATCTGAACAACTCCCAGCCAGGAGATGCAATCGAACCTATCAACAAGGCTGTGACTCTTTTACAGAAAGATAAGAAGTGGAACACATACGTGTATAGACAAAGGGCAACCCTTTATCTGCAACTGGGTAAGGAGCCTGAAGCATTGAATGACTGGGCACTGGCTATTAAGGCAAATCCAAAAGATGTAGAGGTTTATAGCGACAGAGCCGAGTATTACTATCAAAGGGACAGATATGCTGAATCGGATGCCGATTTTGAGAATATCTGCAAACTTGAACCTGGAAATACGCTTGGCTATATGGGAAAGGGACGTAATGCCTTGGAGACCGAAAAGTACCAAGAAGCGGCAGACCTCTTTTCCTACTGCATTCCTTGACCCTGACTTTTCACAGCCTTATGCTTTCAGGGCTGAATGTTATTTTTCTTTGAATCGTATTAACGAAGGATTGGATGATATCATAAAAGCACTTAGCATAGATGAGAATCACAGAGCTTTTACTTTAATGCAGATAGTGGGAGAACCTGATGTAAACACTCTGATAGCCAAGTTAAAGGTGCAAAGTATTAAAGAGCCAAATAAAGAAAAATGGCCCTATTATCTGGGTATCGTATATGAGGGAATTGATAATTACCTGAAAGCAATAGAGAATTACAAGGCATGTGTGAAGATTGAACCTAATGATGTGGCCTATTCCAGAATTGCTGCATGCTATCAGGAATTAGGTGATTATGAACTGGCTCTTGATAATATAAACCGCGCAGCAGAAATGGACCCGGATGATGCGGATTATGTAAGTGTGAAGGCTGATTTACTATACGATATGGGAAAAGGCAAAGAAGCAGTTGAAGCTTATGACATATTCATCAATGCTGATCCCGAGTTTTGGGGTGGATATTACAGGCGAGCATATTTCAAGGATAACCTCCAAGATGTTGATGGGGCCATTGAGGATTATTCAATGGCGATTGCCTTGAATCCCAATTTCGCATACGCCTATCTGGGACGGGGAGACAAGTACTTATTGAAAGGACAAAAGGAGGCCGCCATGAAAGATTACCAAATGGTTGTCGCTTTAGATACTGTTTATAGTGAGTCTAACTGCGTCCAGTTTGCCTTATTTGGTTTAGGAGAAATTGATAAGGCAAAGACTGTTCAAGATAGTATCTTAGCCAATTCTGCAAGTGCGGGAAATTACTATGATGCAGCTTGTCTGTATGCACGTTTGGGAGAGAATGAAACTGCATTGAGCTATTTGCAAAAGTCGTTTGAGGGTGGTTTTATCCGTTTTGCTCATGTCAGGAACGACGATGATTTAGAGGAAATCCGAAAGATGGATGGTTACAAAAAACTGATAGATGAGTACGAAACGAAATACTTAGAAGAACAGAAGATGAAGAAAATGACGGAGGACGGAACGCAACGGGAAAGGAAGGAATATGTATGCGAAATACCTTTTACGGCAGAAGGAGGAAATTGCTATGTGAAGTGCCAGATCAATGATCTACCGATGCGCTTTGTTTTTGACACGGGTGCCTCCGATGTGTCTATTTCGATGGTTGAGGCTACATTTATGATGAAGAACGGCTATCTTACCGAGAAAGATGTTATAGGTAGCGGTCGGTTTTCTGATGCTGTTGGCAACGTAAGCGAAGGAACTGTTATTAACCTCAAGAAAGTCAAGTTCGGTGATTTGGAATTGGATAATGTTCGTGCAAGTGTAGTCCGTAACCAAAAAGCTCCATTGCTTTTGGGCCAGACCGTCCTTTCCAGAATCGGTAAGATAGAGATAGATAACCAGAAGAAGGTTATTGTGGTGAAGTATATGAAGTAGGAACTTAAACCAAACCCAGTTATGAAATTAAAGAAAAAACTAAAGATTGCATTGCTTTGCATATTAGCTCTGTTGGTAATATATCTGCTGCTACCAACCAAAATCCAGAATCCTGTTGAGGGTTGTGGTAAAGAAAGCTATCATCCGAAGTCGTTTTGGCATCCTTGGGGTGATCACATGCATTCTGGTATTGACATTTTTGCGAAGAAAGGTACAATAGTACACCCTGCCATTGGGGGAATTGTTGTTTCAACAGCTCACAACTTTGGATTAGGTGGTAACTGCATACTGATTTTCAGTTCGGGGTTCCGATTCCATTATTATGCTCATCTTAGCGAGATAAACACCCATATCGGTGCGATCGTCACACAGGAATCAGTAATCGGTAAGGTGGGCGACACGGGCAATGCAAAAGGCAAACCGGCTCATCTGCATTATAGTATTTTTAGCTTCTTTCCACAAGGTGATTGGAGATGGGAGCCTAAGCAGGTCGCATTCTATATCAACCCCATCACAGAACTTGAAAAGGAGTAATAAACATAAGAAAAAGTAGTGAATATGAAGAGAATAACCAAAATAGCGATAGTTATAATAGCAGTTGTTGTTGTAATATATTTATTGTTCTGTTTTTTGCCCAGAACGTATAACGGAATTGACATTTCACATCATAATAATGTTGAATGGGAGGTAATCAAAAAAGATAATCATATAAAGTTTTGTTATATCAAAGCTACTGAAGGTGCTAAATATCAGGATCCTAAATGTATTAAACACTTTCAAAATGCCAAGAAAAACAATCTGTATGTTGGGTTGTATCATTATTATAAAACGAATGTGTCCCCGAAACAACAGTTCAATAATTTCAAATCGGTCTATGATAAGTTAGATTCTGATTTGATTCCTGTAATTGATATAGAGAATAATGGTAATAATTTTGACAATATTTATTTAGTTAATAAGCAAGTAACCGAATTAATAGAATTATACCATAAAGAGTATAAAACTTATCCAATCATCTATTTAGGTAGTTTAAATGCAATAAAAGTATTACCAGTTATCTATAATTGTCCTTTTTGGGTAAGAGATATTGTTAATATGTTTGGACCATTTAGTTTTTCTATTAAACAGACTTCTATTAGGAGAATTGGGCACAACGATATCGATTGTAATTATGCAAGAAATATTGATAAACTAAAGATAAATCACCCAAAAAGATAATAGTTAAAAGCTCCTAGCCTGCTCCTAGCCAGCTCCTAGGCTGCTCCTAAGCTGCTCCTAGGCTTGCTCATGAGTATGCCTAGAGTATGCCTAGAGTATGCCTAAAGTATGCCTAGAGTATGCCTAGAGTATGCCTAAAGAGAAGGTGAAAAGATGCGTGAAGCAGGTGATTAGGAAAGTGCAATCGCCTGTACAGGTTGTTACCTCCTCCTTTGAGGGCGGGGATAGTTTTCTTCGGGATATTTGGTTTCGAAGTCTTTTAGTTTGTTGCCGAAATACTCACGGAAGTCGGACCATTTGTAGTAGGGATAGTTGTCGGTTGGTAATGGAAGGGTGGCTTCGTTTTCGTTCAACAATGCTTTCAGGAGTATCGGGCCGTCTCCTTTCTTTGGGCGATAGAACACCAGCTGTATGTTACATGCCATTGGATAGATGCGATAGTTCACCCATTTCTGGTCGAGTGTTTCAAGGTCTTCGACTACGACTCCGCAGCTATCGAGTTCGAGCAGACAGGCAAGGGGCATGACGCATACTTCGTGTCCGAACCGCAGGGTGGCTCCGTTCCAATTGCGTTTGTTGACGATAGTATCGGCTGTCTCGAGGATATTGTGCAACAGGTTTGCTTGGTTGAAAGGCATCACACCTCCCGTCTGAGGTGCTGCGCCATATCCCAAATACCAATCGATGTTGGTAATCTTCCAGAGGTCGTAGAGTTCATCATTGGTGAAGTAGCCTAGCAGGTCGATGTCTGTGTCGTGACTCTGCATGTTGGTTGCCACATTGAAGATGGAGCGCATGAAACTGCCTGCGTTCAAACTATCTGCCACATATTGTGGGTCATTGAACAGGAGTGCTGAGAATCGCTCAGGATGGGTGTAGTCTTGTTTTGCTTTATCGACTGCCCTACCCCTGTTTCCATTGCTATTCTGAGCACGCACTACTCCGCTGAAGTCGTGATTGAGATAGAACTGAAATGCCTCGCTGACATCGTTGTGCATCTTCATCTTGGGGTTGAATGCGGTGAGTTCCTCGCATTCGGCTGTCATGCTGAGAATACAGCGAACGACGACTGTGCTGCGTGCATCTACTTCGGCCTTTCCCTTGAATATCTCTGGAAAGCGTTCTGTCATTCGACGTCCGATTGCGTGATGCTGACGTTCGCCTACTGTAGTGAGGTCGCCCAGACGACGTACGGTTGTTGGATAGAAGCGTTCGAGGTCTGCCAACATCTTCTGTCCTTCTGGGGTGAGCTTACCCTGTTCGTTGGCTTTGCGAAGGGTACGAATGGGATTCAGATAGTCGCCATCGCCAAGGAGCCAACGCGAACCATGACGGCCATAATGACTCATGTAGAAGGGTACATATCCTTTGGGTGCTTTTGTAAGCGGTTTTACGGGATCAAGATAAGCTAGATAGTTGCTGCCTGCACGTCGAGGTATTTCACGAATATCTTCACGAGCTGTTTGAGCTTGTGTTGGGATTGCAATCATCATTGCAACCGCAAAGATAGTAAATAGATTTGTTTTCATGCTATGATTTTTGATTTTTATGAACAAAGACATGCCACGGGGCATGCCTTCATTCATTATGAGTGTATTGTTAAATTGATTTCTCTACGTTCCACATGAACGCACGAAGTCCCAGCAGCGGATTATCGACATCGAGTTGACGAAGTCGTTCCATGAGACGTTCTGCCTGATCGTCATCAACGATTGTCAGGATGGCGCTGTTCATTGACGGCCATGCATGTGAACCGAGATGAGGGTCGCCTGTCTTACTGCCTCTTCCTCCTGCTTGAGGGATGATGGTGTAGCCACGCGCATTGGATGCATCGAGGGCTTCGATGACATTGTCCTGATGTGCCTGGTCGTATGCTATAAATACTGTTTTCATACCTTATTTCTTCTTAAATGTTTCTTCTGCAGAGTGCTCCTTCCAATATGCGTTGAGTTCACGCTGTTGCTTCAGTTTGCGACGTTTGTTCTTCACGCCTACTGCACCAAAGATACAGAACATAGACGGAACATAGATGAGGGTGAGCACTGTAGAGATGGTAAGACCTCCAATGATGCTGATACCCAATGGTCGCCACATCTCCGAACCTACTCCATGACTGGTAGCCATAGGTACCATACCGAGGATGGTTGTGAGTGAGGTCATGAGGATAGGACGCAAACGGCTACGAGCTGCTACTGTGGCGGCTCGAGTCAGTCCGTAGCCTCGCTCACGCATCAGCTGGGTATAGTCAATGAGTACGATACCGTTCTTCACTACGATACCAATCAACATGATACCTCCAAGGATGGACATCACGTTCATGCTGGTGCCCGTCAAAACTAAGGCGATGATGATACCTGAGAAGGCGAAGATGATAGAGAGAATAATGATGAACGGATAGGTCAGAGACTCAAACTGAGCTGCCATCACGATGAACACAAGGATGATGATGAGAATACCCAGCATACCGAGGTCACGGTTACTATCTTGCTGATCCTCATACGAACCTGCTACCTGCACGATGACATCGCTTGGGATGTTCATTTCTTCAATGAAACGATTTCCGAGGTCAACACCATCTGACAGAGCCTCACCGTCTTTCATCACGGCACTTACGGTCACAATACGCTGACGGTCCTTACGTTCGATGGTTGGTGGAATGGTGGACTCTTCGATGGTTGCTACATCGCGCACCTTGATGTTCTGTCCCATCGCGTTAGGGATGAGCATATTCTCGAGGTCCTCGATAGATACACGGTCTTCAACATCGTAGCGCACCTTGATGTCGTATTCCTCACCGTCCTCACGATAGAAGGACATGAGCGAACCAGTGATGAGGTTACGAATGCTTGCTGCTGCCTGAGACATACCAAGACCTTGCTGTGAGAGTTTCTCACGGTCGAAGTTAATTACCAACTCTGGCTGGTAGTCAGAACGTGAAATCATGGCCTGTGCTATGATGTCGCTCTCCTTGAACCGCTTCTGCAACTCTACTGCTACATCATAGGTTTCGTCCATATTATAGCCATAAACCTCGAAGGTGGCTGTCTGCTGTCCACCCATAGAGGACTGCTGACCACCAAGTATGACATTATATTTAGCCAGTTCTGGGATTTTCTTACAGTCTTCACGCATCTCATCACAAAGTGCTGCCAAACCCACTTCACGTTCGTTTGACGGACAGAACGAGATGTTGTACGAGATGATATGTGAACCGCTCGAACGCATTGATGCGAAGGTGTTGTTATCGCCTGCCTGTCCTACGGTGAAGTTACATGCGTTCAGCATCGAGCCATAACGCTTCATCCATAGATCGGACAAGTTTTTAGCGATTTCCTCGGCTTTCTCTACACGGGTACCGATAGGCAACTCAAGTGTAACACCCACACGTCCAGAGTCGTTTGCAGGGAAGAACTCGCTCTTGATACCTGCTAGTTCCATGGTTACGATACTCAGCACGAAGAACAAGATACAGCCGATGATGACTGTCCAACGATGACGGGTTGCCCAAGCAATACGCTTTTCGTACCAATCGTCGAGACCATCGAGCAAACGCTGAATAGGTCCGTAGATTTTCTTGAACAATTTTCCTTGTTTCTTCTGCAACTTGAGCAACTGTGAACAGAGCATCGGAGTGAATGAAAGAGCTGAGGTCGTAGAGATGGTCATGATGATACACATCATCCATCCCAACTGACGGAACAAGACTCCTGTCATACCTGACACCATCGTCAACGGGAAGAACACGGCAATCATGGTCAGCGTAGAAGCGATAACGGAGATTGCCACCTCGTTGGTTGCATGGATGGCTGCCTGTTTCGGATCGGAACCACGCTCAATATGCGTCGTCACATTCTCCAACACCACAATGGCATCATCGACAACGCTACCGATTGCGATGGAGAGACATGAGAGGGATACGATGTTGAACGAACCGCCTGTCGCATACAGATAGATGAACGATGCGATGAGCGACATAGGAATGGTTATGGCGATGATGACTGTTGCACGCCAACGACCCAGGAACACAAACACAACCAACACCACGAACACCATAGCGTATGCGATGGTTTCCGTGAGCGAATTCACTGTGTTGGTGATGTTGTCGGAGGTGTTGACGATGACGCCAAGGTTCACATCCGAAGGAAGGTTCTTGCGCAAGGTGGGCAACATTTCCATCACCTTATTAGAAATAGCTACGGAGTTGGCACCACTCTGTTTCTGCACGATAATCATCGCTCCCTGCACACCATTGGTGAAGGTTCGCTGGGCACGCTCTTCTACATCGTCGACGATACGAGCCACATCACGCAGATAGACGATGGCACCATTGTGCTGACCAACGACCACATTACCCATCTCCTGTGGGTCGTGGAATTCGCCTTCGACACGAATGATATAGGTTTGGGTACCAATATCCACCGTACCACCCGTAGCATTCATATTCTCGGCAGCAATGGCAGCACTTACCTGAGCAGCGCTCAAGCCATAAGCCTCCATCTTCTTCGCATCCATGTAGATGTTGATTTCACGCTCTGGTGCACCCATGATGGACACGCTTCCCACTCCATCGACACGCGCCAACGGATTGGCCAGATATTCATCGAGTATCTTATAGAGTGCCTTCTGACTCTCGTGAGCCTGAGCCGAGAGAACCAAGATAGGCATCATGTCGCTCGAGAACTTGAACAGGACAGGCTGGTTGGCATCGTTAGGCAATGAGTTTGATACCATATCCAGTTTATCGCGCACGTCGTTCGTCAGGTCGTTAATATCGTATCCGTATTCAAACTGAAGGGTTACGACAGATACGTTGTCTCTTGAGTTCGAAGTGATGTGCTTCAGGTGCTCAATGGAGTTCAACGTGTTCTCCAACGGACGCGTCACATTGTTTTCAATATCGTTTGCCGAAGCTCCGTTGTAGTATGTCATGATCATGATGGTGTTCGTATCGATGTCTGGAAACAAGTCGATAGGCAACTTCATTGCCGAGAACACACCTAAGATGACAACTGCAAGGAAGACGAGGCTCGTCATAATCGGGCGTTTCACCGCCCCTTCGTATAGACTCATCGTGTTATTTACTATTTGACAATTTACTATTTACTATTTCACCACTTTCACCTCACGTCCGTTAGCCAGACGAGACATGCCTGCCACAACTACCTGTGTACCTGGTTCCAGGCCGCTCTTCACTTCGTACTGCTCGCCCATGTGCTTGCCAAGTTCCACTTTGTCGTAGCTTACTTTTCCGTCCTTATAGGTATAGACATAACGGTCGCCTGCACCTACCTGCTTCACGATAGCCATATCGGGCACCATCACACGCTCGATTTCCTCGAAGCTGATGGTAGCACGTGCAAACATACCTGGACGTACTTTCTGACCGCTGTTGGCAACTGTCACCTCTACAGGGAAGGTGTGAGTTATCTTGTCCACTGTTGGATAGACGATTGACACTTTACCAGCGAAGACTTCACCTTCGTAGGCATCGAGTGCGATTTCGACTGGCTGACCAACTACCACATTCTTGTAATATACTTCAGACACGTTGATGATGAGTTTCACAGGGTTGAGCTGCTCAACTGTCAGGATTGGAGTGCCTGCATACATGTCGCCGTTATCGTAGTTGCGAGCTGTTACAACACCACTGATTGGAGCTGTCAGCTGCGTGTTCTGCACCAATTGGTTGTACTGGGTTGACAATACATCGAGCTGAGTCTTGGCATTGTCGTATTCTGCCTGTGAGGCTCCACCCACGCTGTAGAGTTGGCTGGTACGATTAAATTCCACCTTCTGGTTCTCAATCTGCAGTTTCAACTGACGAAGGTTCGATGCATCGAGCTGTACGAGCACCTGTCCCTTGCGCACGTTATCGCCTACTTCCACATAGATTTTCTCAATACGATACGGAGTGTTTGGTGCGATATTGTTCTTCACATCACTCTCCACTGTTGCAGTGTAAGTCTCGGTCTGAGGCACTACACATGTCTCGACTGTTGCGAGCTTCACTTCAGGTTTCTCGTCAGTCTTCTGCTTCTCTTCTTTTTGCTCACCACAAGAAGCAAATGCCATGCAGACAGCTAAAACGGTTAATCCAATAAATGTCTTCTTCATATATGCTATTGTTTTTGATTATTATCTCAAATAATTTTCTCTTCCCAACGTGAAATCCAAGTCGGCCTTGTTGCGCAGATAGTCATAGATCGACTGGTTGTAAGTCAGTTTGGCTTGTGTCAGTGCCACCTCGCTCTGGTTCAGTTCCAGAATGGTTCCACGACCCACTTCATAGCGAGTCGAAGCAATCGAGAGGGCCTTGTCGGCCTTAGCAACTGCCTCCTTGTTGCTGTTCACCTGTGCGATGCTTGCAGCCATGTTGTGTACATAGTTCTGTGCAGCCATCGCCAACTGACGCTGTGTGTTCACACGGTTGTCTTCGAGTTCCGAAAGCTGCATCTTCATCGACTTCAACTTTGTCCAGTTCGATGCTCTGAAGATAGGAATGCTCACTCCGATTGTGAACGAAGCAGAAGGCGACCAGTTGTAGTTCCAGATGTTCCAGTTGTTGTTGTAGAGCGACTGATACTGACCTGTCAGCGTGAATGCTACGGTAGGCATGAAACTCGTACGCTGAATCTTCAGTGTGCGCTCCAGTATCGAGCGATTCATGTCCAACTGACGTATCGCTGAGTTGTTCTGCAATTCCGATTCGCTTGAGATAATCTCTGCCAATTTCAGGTCGTTCTCATAGTTTTCGAGCTTGTCGTCCAACACAAGTGTCACATCCGTCGTAATGCCCATGAGCACCTTCAGCTGCAGTTCGGCAAGCGTCAATCCCGTCTGAGTGCTGACAAGACTTGAGTTCATCGAACGCATCTGCACTTCTGCGGTAATCTTATCGTACTCACTCACACGACCTACGTCATACTTTGCGCTGATCACGTCATAGTTCTCTTTGCTAATATCATAGCTCTGCTGCATCACCTTGTACGAATCCTGTGCCAGCAACATCTGATAAAAAGCCTTCGTCACCTGATTGATAAGGTCGAGACGCGAACTGCGGGCTTTCTCGCGAGCCAGCTCAATGTCTTGCTTCGTCAGTTTCATGTTCTGATACACAGCAGGAGCAAACAAAGGAACACTCAGCGTACCCACCAAGGCTGCTGTGTTTGTGTCGTCCTTACCCATCTTAAACTTGTTACCACCCAAGTTCATCTCGGCAGCCAACAATGTATGCTGAAGACTTGCTGTCGCTGACACCTCAGGCAGCAAAGCCTGCCAAGCCTCTGTGTCGGCAATACGCTTCAACTCAATATCCTTATCTGCCACTCTGATTGTCGGATTCTCCGCCAATGCGATGTCAATAGCTTTTTGAAGGGTAATATCGATTTGCTGAGCAAAACCACTTGCAACAGCCAACATCACACCTACGCTTAAAAGCACTCTTTTTCCTTTCATCTTCTCTTAATATATACTTTTTACTTAAAAATTCCTTTACTTTTTGCGACTTTATTATGAAATAATACAAATTTGAGTTGCAAAGTTACAAGTTTTTCGCAGCATACCAAAATAATAAAGAATGTTTTACAACACTTTTACCAATAATTAACACAAAAACAGCAAAAAAATGGATGATAAGTGGTATTTTTTCAATTAAAAAAGGTGTTTTCTGCCCATTTTGTGAAGAATAGTATAATCGAAAACAACATTTGTTGACGACTTCCTTTTATGTCTATGAGTCCGTATTTTGCGGAGTCATCCTTTCAACGTGTTTGCGATAGCGTCCAAGGGAGTCACGAATCGTTACCCCCTTGTCCTCTTCATCCACATGATAGTTTTGATAGCAGAAGCAGTACCCTAAATCAGGGTAGTGGTTTTCATACTCCTCAGTCATTTCATGACAGCTCCCCTATCTTAGGGGAGCAGCCCCGCCATAATGCCCCTGAAGTTTTATGGTGGAGGAATCTGTAAATATATGCAATATATACAATACGTTAATGTGATGTATTTATCACATTATTAAGTACTAATTTTTGTGCATTTCCGTTATTTTCCCCCATTTCATCGACGAAAAGACGCCATGACGTTCCAACTCATCACAACGCAGCACCAACTTAGCATGTGCCTCATCGTTGAACTTCGTGGCGATGTACAGACACTCCGTCTTTGTGAGTGAATAGTAGGGTACCACCTTCGTTCCACCGTTGGGCAGATTGTAGACTCTGGACGAGAGCTGAAATTTCAGCCCTTGTACTTTTCCCATCCCGGTTCCATCTATCGGATGGCTTCCATTACATGAAAATGTTGTTTACCTGTCAGCTCGGCAATAATACAGTTGATTCCGTATATTTTTCTCATTATTTGAATGCGTGATTTTTGGGGGAAAAGGCGTCAAAAACAGGGGTTGTTGACATCATCCACTCATCCAGCATTCAGGTAGAACACCCTCCACAATGCCCTGTAGACAGGTTTTTATTGAAAGTGTCATAGTGTCACGTGTCAAAAGGTCATTAAGGAAAACGGATGGGCGTTTTGTACCCATAATAAATATAATATATAATATATATATTATATATTATATTTATTATGAGCATTTTCCACTACCTGAAATCGTTAATGACACTCATGACATGACACTCGTGACACGCTAATTTTTTTTTCATTTTAACGTAAAAAAGTTGGTAAAACATTCGTAGACC
>CACZXN010000066.1 GCA_902785075.1 uncultured Bacteroidales bacterium
AGATTTGACCGTATTCTTTCCTCTGTAATCGACTCCCACCTGGGACTTCGCAGTAAGTTGATAGGCTATCAGTACAGCGAGATAATACGGGCCGTCTTCCAGGAAAAACCTTGAACCATGAACCTTGAACTCTTGAACCATGAACCATGAATCCTGAATCTTGAACCTTAAGTGTTTCTAGATGTTTTTTTTCTATATCTACACAAGGTTTGCAAATGATCAAAAAAAAACCTCGCTGAATCTCACGACTGAGCGAGGATAAAAAATTTAAATATTATGAATAAATTTACCATTTAAAAAAATGGCAAATTTTACCCTCGTGGCTTTCACAAGAGACGGGGTCCAATATTTATAAACCAATAACTGATATAAAAAGGAATAATTGTTTACTCTCGTGGACTGACATAGTCATATCCGTTTAACTCTGCTCTCACTACTCCCTCGATTCTCAGGAGACGGAGAGTTATATCTTTCTTCTTTCTTTCGTTCCCCTATTTCGATTGCAAAATCGAAAATGATGTTTAATAAATAGCCCTATATTGAGTATGAGGATTATTAGAATCCCATCCTGGGTTCTGCTTCACACCTCCCCCAAACAGGTTAATCTGGCTTTTAGGCTTAGGAAGGAATCCATTGGTGTCAACATAACGCTCGGCCCAACTAGTTGTCATGTGTTGCATAGAAACGGGATTTTTTTTGCCACGTACTATAATCGGCCGACCTTCCTGCTGCTGGAGGGCACGGGCTGCATAGGAATTTGTGTCAGTGTTGATGCCGGACCAGCGACGCATATCGTTAAAACGAAGTCCCTCGAATGCAAACTCCCAACGACGCTCGTCCTGAACGGCTTTCAGAGAGTATGGTATAGGTGTTAATCCGGCACGTATCCGAACCCGGTTCATGTACTGAGCATCACCAGTAAGCTCGGTAAGCATCAGCAGTACGTCAGAATAGCGCATCAGGTAGAAGTCGGCGAAGCATTCACCCTGTCGCATCAAGCCAATATCGGGGTACTGTAACCACCATGATTGATTGTCAGCAGGGTTGGCGTCAAGATTTACGTCAGCATACTTCTTGACCGCATAACCGGTCTCCTCGCAGCCATCCTCATAGTAGGTATAGGATGCGACTTCGTCTTTATTGGCCAGATCAATGATAGAAGCCCTCAAACGGAGGTCAATAGTGCCTGAATTTTGCTCTTCTGCTATCCAATCGTTCCAGATATTGTATGAAGGTACTCCCATTCCTAATCCTTGATTGAACGGATAAGTCAAGTCACGATTTCCGTTGTCATGTGAACCGCTACCACGAAGCCCCCAGTAATATGAGATTTTGTTTGAGTAGCGGGTATAGAGATTGTCTCGTCTGAACTGTATCTGGAAGATTTCTTCTGGGTTGCCGTTACCGTTGCCGGGCTGATCGAAGCAGTCTGAGAGTTTCATGTCTGCGATAAACTTATAGGCATGTTGTTTACCATCGAGCGCCTCAGACAACAGATAGCTGTTAGAGTACTGCCAAAGTGAACGGAAGTCGGGAAGGAGCTGATAGCCTCCGTTCGTAACGATATCCTTCAGGGCATCAACTACATCTGCCTTGGTCAGAGACCCACCTGGACAGCCTTCCTGCTCTACCAAGGTGATGTCGGGAGCTGAGGTGGCAAGCTCGGGAGTCTTCTGGTAGAACCCTGCCCAGAACATATATGCTCGGGCGAGGAATGACTCGGCACAATACTTATCGGCATGACCGGAACCGTTGGCTCTCTCTGGCTTCATCAGGTTCTTGGCGGAAACGAAGTCGGAGATGATCTGTGGATAAATGTAATCATCGGCACTCACGTCACGTTGCCTATCATCTATTGCGAGGCTAGAGGTAAATAGAGGCACATCACCAAACAGCTGGGTAAACCACATATAATAGAGTCCACGCAGGAAGAATGCCTCTCCGAGCATCTGGTTACGCTGGGACATTTCGTCAGCAGTCCAGAACACTTCGTCAATGGACTCAATCATGACGTTGACACGAGCGATACCTGATAACAGAATGACGTAATCATATTCATACTGATTATCATGATTCAATGTGAAGTGATGTAGTGACAGGGGGTAATAGTCGGACAAACCGCCACTTCCATAACAGTCGTCCGACATGATTGACCACCAATAGAAGGGGTTGTTCAATATGCCTGTTTCTTCTCCTCCACCTAACGTATTCAAGATGCTGTAGGCTGCAACATTCATTCTTTCAAGTTCAGCTAGCGTCATCATGGATGCCCCATCAGGCATCTCTGCTGGCAGCTCGTTGTCATCCACATCGTCACAGGAAATATACAAGGAAACTGACAAAACTGCTAATAATGATAAAACAAATTTTTTCATATTGGTTATCGGTTGATTCTAAATCGATCTTCGCATCTCTCCGTAAAGGAGAATGTTGCTTTGTTTTCACCCTGCAAAGATAATGAAAATTGTTTATTGGTTATTGTTATTGGTTAGAGAAATAGAAAAAAACATCGTTTTTTTGGGTCCATAGGTACTATTTTTGCATAAAAACAAGAGCGAATAGCGTGAAAGGAAAAGTGCAAAACAAAAAAAAGCAGGCTCCGATGGGGAGTCTGCTATTGATTTGTCGTGATGACAATTAAGCTTCTGCAGGAATGACTGAGATGGTTGAGCGGTTCTTGTAGCCTTTCTTGAATGCTACGAATCCATCAACCAATGCGTACAAAGTATCATCCTTTCCCTGACCTACGTTCTTGCCTGGGAAGTGCTTGTTACCGCGCTGACGTACGAGGATGTTACCTGCCTTAGCGAATTCGCCACCGAACAATTTAACACCGAGTCGTTTGCTGTGTGACTCACGGCCGTTCTTTGAACTACCTACACCTTTTTTATGTGCCATGTTTCTGTCTGTTTTTTAATGGGTTAAACACTAAGCGACAACACTCTTGATTGTCAATTCTGTAAACTGCTGACGATGTCCGCGCAACTTCTTGTAGCCCTTGCGACGACGCTTGTGGAATACGAGCACCTTGTCGCCCTTTACCAGGGGAGTTACTACTTCGCAAACAACTTTTGCTCCGTCGACTGTAGGAGTACCTACTGTTACTGCGCCTTCGTTGTCAACCAATAATACTTTCTCAAACTCAACTGTCTGCTGAGCTTCAGCGTTCTGAATGTGGTGAACGAAGAGCTTCTTGCCTTCTTCTGCCTTGAACTGCTGACCGTTAATTTCTACGATTACGTACATTATTATTAATGATTAAACGGGTTTGGACCGTGAGGCGGCGCTCGGTTACGGGCACACTTATCGGAGCCTCTGCGGCATAAATCGGCTGCAAAGGTACGAATAATTTACGATTTGACAATTTACAATCGACTATTTTTTTGCAAAAATTATCGTTTTTTTGCTTTTTCTTCCGTATTTTCTCATTTTCTACGAGCGTTATATGCTTGCATAACGACTTTTTCCTTATATTTGCAACAGAATTATCATAAGAATTATGAACGAGAAAACTGAGCGTCCTACCCTAAGAGAGCGCATGCGCCGTATCATATTCGACGACGACACACCTGCCGGTCGCCGATTCGACATCGCACTGACCGTTGCTATTGCTGTCAGCCTGGTGATATTGTTTTTCGAGAGCAACCCTTCCCTACCCCCTTGGCTGAAGACAACGTTGGGTTGGTTGGAGGTGTTGCTGACGGTATTGTTCACAGCAGAGTATATTGCACGTCTGTATTGTGCAGAGAATCGTCGCAGCTATGCGCTAAGTGGTTGGGGCATCATCGACTTGCTGGCTGTACTGCCACCCTATCTGACGTTTTTCTTCCCTGGTGCGCACTACATGCTGATGTTGCGAAGCATCCGCTTCATCCGCATCTTCCGTATCTTCAGGTTGTTTGCGTTCCTGAACGAGGGTGAACTGCTGTTGCAAGCTATCGGACGTAGCATTCATAAGATTGCGGTTTACTTCTTGTTCGTGCTGATACTGGTGATTTGTCTGGGTAGTCTGATGTTTATCATCGAGAGTGGACAACCCAACAGTGAGTTCCGCGACATCGGTACGTCGATCTACTGGGCCATCACGACGCTGAGTACGGTAGGATATGGCGACATTACGCCTGTGACGGTTGCAGGACGTTTCCTCTCGTCGTTCATCATGTTGCTGGGTTACACCTTGATTGCGGTTCCTGGGGGTATCGTGACTGCCTCGTTTATCAACACAACCAACGAGCCTGTTCGCAACAACCGCTGTCCACGATGTGATGCGAAGGTAAGGAAGGGTGACAAATTCTGCTCGCAATGTGGCGAGAAACTATAAACAAATAAATTATACTTACTTATCCTTAATAACAAACCGTATGAAGAAACAATTATTCCTAACACTCATGCTGCTGATGACCTGTGTGTGGGCATCGGCGCAGTACTGGGAAAGTGGGACGATGAAGACGAACACTTTCTACAGCTACTCTTCGGGCAACTCTACGGTCTCGAAGACGGAAGTATGGTATGACATCAATGCCGAGAGTGACGGCAAGATGGAATTCGGAAGTACTGCATTGGGCGCTGTACGTATCGACGCTATCACGCTGTATGCAGTAGTTGACAATGAGCTGATTTTCATGGGCAGTGGTAGCGACATGCTCGTTGTGGACAACGTTGCTGCCGGTCTCTATCGCGTAAAGATTAACGGTGGGCCTACAGACAGGGATGGTCGAGGCGGCAACTTCGTCGTGAGTTATGTGCTGAATGTTGCCGAATATGTGAACGACCCCGAACCGAACGACACTTGGGAACGGGCTTACCTGATTCGGAGCGGAAGCCTGCAACACGGTCATCTGGGCTACAAACGTGGTAATTATCAAGACACGAAGGATTGGTATAAGATTGAGGTGCCTGACGAGGGTACCATCACCTTCACCACACACACAAGTACCAAGCTGCGACTGGGTAGCCTGCATATCTATGCACCGAACGAAGACGGAACGGACTTATTATTCCGCACTTCGAAGGATATGGACGGACATAACATGGACACTACGATCGTGTTTGCCGTTCCCGACGTAGCACCAGGCACTTACTACATCCGTCTGGATCACTGGCTAGGCTACGGAAGCTATGAGATGAAGTACTCCTTCACCGCTAACAGCAAAGAACCCGATGCTGCTGATAACGACACTTGGAGAAAAGCACTCTTCCTGCCGTTCGACACACCACAAGAGGGCCGACTGGGCTACAGCTACAGGGAGTTGGACACGCAGGACTGGTATGTGATTGATGTCAGGGTAGAAGGTAAGCTGACCTTCACCACCAAGACCGATGTAACCCTGCGACTGGGTAGTCTGACCATGTACACGCCGAACAGCGAAGGAAGCGAGATGCTTTTCCGCAACAACAAGGACATGGACGGAGCAAACAAAGACACCACGATTGTGTACGAAGTGCCTGACGTATCGATCGGACGCTACTACATCCGTCTGGATCGTTGGCAAGGCTACGGAGGCTACGAACTGACCTGCTACTTCACCAGTCATGCGGACGAAGCTGACCCAGAGCCAAATAACGATTGGAACCAGGCAATCGCCCTGAAGAGCGGACCTGCCATCACAGGTCAGTTGGGTTATAACTACAACAACGATACCGACACGAAGGACTGGTATGTGATTGACGTTCCGAAGGAGGGTGCTGCCGTATTCAGTACCACAACAGAGACCACAATACGACTGGGTAGCCTGCATATCTATTCACCGAACGAAGACGGTTCGGACTTATTATTCCGTGCCTCGATGGATATGGACGGATATAACAAAGACACCACCATCGTGTTCACAGCTCCTGATTTGGCACCAGGCACCTACTATATCCGACTGGATCGCTGGCAAGGGTACGGAACCTATAAGTTGCAGTATGTGTTCAACCCTAACACGCATCAGAACGACCCCGAACCGAACGACGAATGGGCACAGGGATCGGGTATCGAGAGCGAGACCACACAGGAAGGCTGTCTCGGTTATCGCTATCAGAACTATACTGACGCAAACGACTGGTTCAGAATTGATGTGCCCGACGAAGGTGCGCTCAACTTTGCTACCACCACCGAGACCACATTGCGACTGGGTAGTCTGAACGTATTTTGCCTCAACGCAGACGGGTCGGGTGTAGAATACCGCACCTCGAAGGATATGGACGGAGCAAACCAAGACACTACGATCGTGTTTGTTGTTCCCGACGTAGCACCAGGTACTTATTACATCCGTCTGGATCGCTGGCTAGGCTACGGTGGCTACAAATTGGACTATAGCTTCACAGCTAACCGTCATGATGCCGACTATGCTGATAATAACGCGTGGAACGCCGCATCGCTCATCGAAAACAAAACCACGCAGCAAGGCCGACTGGGCTATAGCTACAGGGATACAGATCTGCACGATTGGTACAAGATTGTATTGGACGATGAAGGTAGTGTGACCTTCAAGTCCACCACAGACGTGACGCTGCGACTGGGTAGCTTGAATGTCTATGTCCCGAAAGAAGACGGTACAAGCCTCATCTATAGGGGATCGAAGGATATGGACGGACATAACATGGACACCACAATTGTCTATACCATTCCGGACATGGCTCCTGGTACGTACTACATCCGCCTGGATCGTTGGCAAGGCTATGGAGGCTATGATATGCAATACGTATTCACACCCGACATCTATGGTCAGGACTCACCATATAACGATACTGTAGATGGAGCAACCATCATTGAGTCGGGAAGCACACAGCAGGGTCGACTGGGATACACATATCGTGAGACCGATCGGCACGATTGGTTCAGAATTGATGTGCCGCAGGATGGTGCAGCTTCGTTTGCTTTGTCAGCAGAGCCTACCCTACGTGCCGGCTCGCTCAACATCTATTTACCAGAAGAAGAGGGTACTGGCTTATCCTACCGCTCCTCGAAGGATATGGACGGAGTGAACAAAGACACCACGATTGTATTCGGCGTAAACGACTTAGCAGCTGGAACCTATTACATCCGACTGGATCACTGGCAGGGTTATGGAGGTTATGCGATGAAGTATGAATTCATACCGAACTCATACGACCGCGAACATCAGAACAATATTGATTTTGCGAACCGCATACAACTGGAGAAAGGTCAGACATTGACAACCACGCTGGGTTACCAATACCATAAGACGAACAGCCAAGACTGGTATGACCTGGGCGAACTCAACGGTCAGCAAATCGACATCACAATTGTACCCGACTCCTCACGTTCATTGACAATTGGTGTGGTAGATCTGTACCGCTATGAGGGTAATAACGACAAAGGCAATCCATTATTGACTCCTGTAGCAAGTGCACGATTAGAGCGCAGTAAGGGTACCATTTCGTACATTGACACCGAAACCACTCCAAGTCATTATATCGTCATGGTGCCACGTTACAGCGGCTACGGAGGTTACTCGATTACCTTCGAAGGTGACCAAGAGGAAGAAGGAGCTGTGGAACTGGCAAATACCAACGTGAAAGTGATGACGGGTGGTCGTAACACCGTTCGTAAGGGTGTTCCTTGCGAAAACCCAATCACAATTTCGAATCTCAGCAACCTGCCATCCGATTTCTTCTTGTTGGCCGTTCTGCCTACCGAGAATGTCAATATCATCGGATTCTACATGCCAACAGGAGGTGGTATTCAATACATCCCTGCTGACAGCGTGACCGTACCTGGTGAGGATATGTGTCTCTTCGTTGTACCAAAACTATTACCTTGGGAGAGCTACACCTTTACGATGATCAGCGAGGGCAAGGGTGATATTGCGTATGCACCTGAAAAGATTGTTTACGATGCTTCGCGTCGTGTGGTTATCTTAGGCACAGCTGTTACTGTAGCAGCAATTGGAGCATTCGCCAAGACGGCTGTGGTTGGTCTGGCAACAGGATTTGCCATCGATTGGGTTTCAAAGAAAGCCGGTGATGCCATCTTCCCTGCCGACAGTCAGGCAGCTACCGAATATGCAAACCTGATGGGAACAACGAAGGATCAGTTAGGCATACGTTCATCATGGGACAGCCCTACTGTTTACACCGCTAAATCGTTTGTATCAACATGTACAACAGAAGCCACGAAGAAGATTGTACCAAAGACCGGCACCATTCTTGACGTAGCAGGCAACACCATCACGGCTTTGCAGAATATCATTCCGAACCTGCGTCGTCGCATCTGGTATTGGATCTACAAAGACTTGGGTTACTTTGACAATAACAGTTTGGACGTACTCGATGGCAAGCAGGCTATTACCGACGTAGTTGCTTCATGGGATCCTAACGAAATGGTAGGTCCGCAGGGAGTAGGCGATGAGCACTTCATCGGTGAAACCAAGACCATCACCTATCGCATCCTGTTCGAGAACAAGGCAGAAGCAGGCGATGCAGCCTATCGTGTACGCGTAAGCGATGAGTTGGACGAGAACATCTTCGACATATCCTCCGTTCGATTTGGTGAAACCAGCCACGACGGAGTGGGCTACAACTGGGAGATGACGCGTGAGGGCAACAAATTGACTTGGGACATCAAGGGAATTGAATTGCCACCTAACGTAAATGCTCCTGAAGGTGAAGGATTTGTAAGCTTCTCTGTTGACCTGAAACCAAATCTGGCAAACGGTACACAGATAAAGAACAAGGCTACCATCATCTTCGACAAGAACTTCCCAATCGAGACCAACGAGTTCGTCAACACGCTCGACTTGGTTCCTCCAACCACTTCAATGTCGAAAGCTACATTCAACGAAAAGGCTGATACCATCAACGTAATCTGTAAATCAGAAGATGAAGGAGCAGGTGTGAACAGCTATCTGTTCTTCGTATCTAAGAACGGAGAAGACTATGCATACTGCGGACAAAGCGTGACAGGCAACTTTGCTTTCCCAGTCATCGACGGCACTACAGAAGACACCTTCAGCTTCTATGTACTTGCATCCGACAATGTAGGAAACATGGAGCGTGTCGTTCCGACAGCAATCGATGCTGATACAGGCATCAAGGATATCCGCATCGTGGACGATCCGAACGCAACGTTGAAAGTCTATACCGTAGATGGCCGCTTTGTAGGCGATACCCTCTCAGGTCTCGCTAAGGGTGTCTATGTAGTTGGTGGAAAGAAACTCATCATCAAGTAATAAAAACGATGAAACGAAGAGAAGTGTGCCACAGAAGCTGGCACACTTTTTTTGTACTCCTTCCCCCATCTCCACACTGATGATTGTCAATTCAAACAAAAAAGATGAACAGCTATCAATACGTGGTAACGACAACAAAACAATTTAAAAAAGTGACAAAAAACATACAAAATAACACAAGTATGTTAAAATGAAACGGCTCTGAATGCTGTTTTTGTAAATTCTGCATATTTTTTTTGTAAACTCTGCATACAAAATATGCCGTTATTTCGCAAAATATCTGTAACTTTGCAGTCAAATACACAAAATAATGTACCAACAAGAAGGTTTACAGGATTATGTCTACATGACACTCTACGTTATAGTCACCATAACAGCTATACTGTCGAGTCTCTATTTATTAAGAAAGCGCCCCGATCAAACGAAAGGAGCGAAGTCTCCACTATCCCTACGTCGCTGGGCTGCAGCATTCTTGATTGCTGCGGCAATGAGCCACATTTGGTGGCCAGTCATAGGAAATGTTGTGCTAAACGATGATATCTTCATGCGCAATGCTTTGAATATCGGATTGGACACCATCACACTTGTTCCGCTGATGATGGCTACCCTATTGAGAATGCTGCAGGACCGTAAACGACCAATATGGCCCGCCTTTGTCGCAGTTGTACCAGCTGCAGCACTTTGCTTCGGAATGGGTGTAGTGGGTCGGAATGCCGACTACGAGTGGTTGTTAAGCGACTATATTCTGTTTGTTGCCGTTGGATTCGTGGTCTATATGACATTTGCCGTACAGAAATACAGCAAGTGGTTGCGTGACAACTATGCCGACCTTGAGAACAAAGAGGTGTGGCAGAGTATGTTGCTGATGCTGGCCATCCTGCTGATGTTCGTTTGTTACAAAAGCAACTACGGCGGATTCCTTTCTGAGTATATCGTGCAAATAAACACTATAATACTCATCGGCTTCCTCGTGTGGCGCGTTGAAACGTTGCCAATCTTGAATACTGAGCCAGAAACCACAGAGTCGATAGATGATTATTACGCCAGAACCCTTGAGAATCACAAAAATAGTAACGAGGATAACGAAATGGATGATAACAACAAGTCAACCGACAACGAGCGGGTTGACAATCTTGCCCATATCGGCTTGCTGCTCACTACACGTTGTGAAATACCTAAGCTATATCTACAGTACGACATGTCGCTGAATCGTCTGTGCATCTCTATTGGAACCAACCGTACATATCTGAGCACATACTTCCATCAGCAAGGCATCACCTATAACACCTATATCAATCGCCTGCGCATCGAACATTTTATGCGCCTCTACCGCGAGCCATCAACCACAATGCCTCTCACCATTCAAGAAATGGCACAGCAGAGCGGTTTCCTGAGCTATCGCACCTTTGCCAGTGCCTTCAAGAAAATTACAGGTATGACCGCCAGTGAATGGATGGAAAAAGAATAGCAAAGAAGATAAGTGAGCCAACACACAATTACCGCTGTGCCTTGATGGTAGCCGATCCGTCAATCAAACCAGGCGACGAAGCTTTGATAACAGCTTTGCCTCGCTGACCATTCGATTGGATGCCCACAACCAATTGACCTTTGAAAAGTTGCATGGTGGGTTTTGTAAATACTTCAAACGAAGTAGCGTCACCATTACAGATTCCCTTAAAATCTGCCGCCCCACTCACATTTATATTGATTTGATGATTGGCTTCTGGACACAGATTACCGTCCTTATCAACCGCGCTAACAACAAAGAACGCCATATCGTCATTATCTGCACGAAGCGTAGCGGAACCATGATACTCATCAAGGCTTTGCTGCTCGACCACCAGATGGTGTGCTTGACCAGCAGTACGACGTACACACTCTCCGCGACGCACTCCATCAGCATCGTAAACCACCACACGAATCTCTCCTGGCTCGTAACGGACATCATTCCAACGCAGACGATAACGGTCGATAAGCGGTTCCGTTTCTTTCACCGTTCGACCTCCATCTGGTTTCACACGCTCGTCAAGACGCTTGCTGATTCGTCCCTGACTCTTTCCGTTTACAAACAACTCGGCTGAGGGATAGTTGGTGTAACAATAAACAGGTGTCACCTCGCCCTCACGACCTGGCCAAGTCCAATGTGGCAACAAATGGACGGTTTCTGCTTCACGATTCCAATGACTGCGATAGAGCCAATAACGATCTTTGGGAAGTCCAGCAAGGTCGAAGATGCCGAAATAACTGCTACGTGCGTTCACACGGTCATCATAAGGAGTGGGTTCGCCCAAATAGTCGAACCCTGTCCACACAAACTCACCAATCACCCAATCGTTGTCGTCCTGCAACACCCAATCGTCCTCAGGGATATTCGACCACCAACAGGCTTCAAGGTCGTAAGAACTACATTGTCCGTCTGAATAAGTCTTACCATCTGCACGAACTACAGGGAACTTATAAACACCACGACTGCTGACTGTAGAAGCCGTCTCGCTACCAAGTACAAACTTCTGATGCAGACGCTCATAAGCTGTTTGATAGCGATGGGTACGATAGTTCAAACCCACGATATCGATAGCATCAGCAAATCCTGACGAGATGACATTATCCCAACGGTCCATTCCCGTTGTACAACAACGAGTAGGATCAAGATTATGCAT